>NZ_RCSQ01000084.1:0-13579 GCF_004103255.1 Pseudoalteromonas sp. PS5 | reverse complement strand
TTCTCTCGCCTCAAAATAGTTCACTTAATTAAGCGAATTGGTATAAAAGAGTATTGCTTCTTCGTATTGACTAGAGCGTTAGCATAGTTGGAATAAACCAACAGCTTTAAAAATAAGCGTGAAGAAAAGTTAGGCTCATGTCAATATGCTTAAGTTTAAATCAAATAATGAAAAAGGGAGCCTTAGCTCCCTTCAATACATTACGTTCTGGTTAGAATGTGTAAACCGCACTCATGAAGTAACGAGGGCCGATTACATCATACAGCTCAGGGAAGGTATTCGCTTGTTGCTGAGCATCACCTAGTGGTGTTGGCTCAGTGTCTAGCACGTTTTTAATACCAAATGTTGCTTGAACATTGTCGCTGAAGTGATAGCTGGCACTCAGATCGACATACCATTCGGCTTTTGACACAGGTACAATGGTATTTGTACCCGTATCTTCATCCACTTCGCTCATGTAGCGAACTAGCGCCGACAGGCTTAAATCACCAGATGTCCACGTGAAGCGGTTATTACTCTGGAATTCTGGGCGAGGTACAAGACAGGTGTTACCGAACTTACCTTCACAATAAACAGTATCGGTAAAGCCTACACTAGCAGTTTGGAAGTACTCGTCAAGAATAGTGTTCTTAGAGTTAATGTTCAGCACCGAGCCATTATTACCGATGCCAAAACCAAGCTCAGTTGTCCAGTTAAAGTTAATGTCATAACCTTTAGTACCTAGCTCTGCAATGTTAGCATTTAGCGCTGTTACTAAGTCAACATTACCGTCAGGACGACGTACGATTGCTTTACAGAATTCTGAGTTAGGATCTTTAAGCTGGTTGTAACAAACATCTAGAATGTTATTTACACCACCACCTAACACATCAATTGCATCATCTATCGTGATATCGAAGTAATCAATTGTTACGTCAAAATTTTCAGTTGGCGTAATAACGAGACCTAGCGTAACCGTTTCAGAAGTTTCTTCTTTAAGGTCTGGATTACCACCAAAGCTACCCTCAATTTGCGCATTTGCTTGTTCAAATACACCTACTTGAGACGCAGCAACACCGTGCGCTTCACATAGTGCTCTGTCTGTTTGACCTTCTACGAAGCCATCAACACTACAAGGATCAGTTGCACTTGGGAAGCCGTTAGCTGCACCTTGGAATAGTTCAGAAATATTTGGTGCACGTACTGACTCTTGATAACCTGCACGGAATGACACGTACTCGTTTACTGTCCAGTTAATGGTTGTCGCAAATGAGGAAGCGTTGCCAATGTTAGAGTAATCAGAAACACGACCTGCAAACCATAGTGTAATATCATCAGCAAACGCAGCATCAGTAACTAACGGAATATCAATTTCTGTGAAAATTTCATCGACACTGTAGTTACCTACAGTCGGTTCACCAGCGTTGAAGCCTAGTACATCACCAGATGCCAAAAACTCATCTGGACGGAAACTTGAGTCATCAAAGCGGCTCTCATAACCAATTACAAAGCCTACAGGCATATCCGCAGATGGAACTGTGAATGGCAATTCACCAGCAATATCAAAGTGGAAAATTTCTTGCTTGATATTTGTGACGTTAGATGCACCAACATTAACGAAATCAATGGCTGCTTGCGAAATATTACCTTCACCAAAAATATTTATTGGTGCACAGCCACCAGACGGGTCTTGACAGGCAGTACCGTCGTCAGTAACTAAAATCGCTTGTCTGAATCGAGACTCAGAAACATCATTATTTAAAAGGTTCGAGCGGTCAAGCTCTGAGCGGCTATAATAAGCGTTATATGCCCAATCGCCGATAAAGCCATCAACACCAACTAATAAACGCATGGCGTTACGTGTGTCAATTACTTGTCTAGGACCGTTTTCAACCATACGACGGCCGATAGTTGCAAAAGTGAAGTTACCATTTGCGTCTAACTGGCTGATCATGTTGCCTGTTGGTTCGCCTTCATCATCAAGCTCAGGGACCAAAGCTTTCATTGCGGCTTGTACATCAGCACCAAAGAATGGACTATCAGGGTTGACTACAAGATTGTTTACAAAAGCTGGTGTAGGTGCTAGTTGCGAAGGTACTTCATTACGGATGAAGGACAGTTCACTGTATAAACGTGTATCGTCGTTCACGTAATAATGTGCAAAGGAGTTAAGCGTTAAACGCTCTTGAGGCAACTGAAGGTAGTTATCAGGTGCATAGTTGAATGCGTCTGCTGATGTGTAAGGTAAGCCTTCGCCATTTGGACCAAAACGTCCTAATGTATCACCATTAGGTAAAGTTGGGCCTGCAAATATACGAGTGCCAGGAATACCTGATGAACCACCAGGAACTAAGCCATTTTCACCTTCCGTTAGTGTTACACTGGTAAAGTCTCTATCACCTTGGAAAATAGATTCGCGCTTTGCGTAACCGATATATACTGTTGCATTGCCCTTATCGTCTGCAAAATTACCACCAATAGTTAGGTCTGTGTTGAATTTTTCACCATCACCTTCTTCTGTGATGTCATACAGCGCTGAAATTTCAGCACCTTCAAAATCGTCTTTCAAACGGAAGTTTACAACACCAGCAAGTGCGTCAGAACCGTATACCGCACCAGCACCACCGGTAATAATATCTACACCTTCAATCAAAGAAGCAGGAATGGTGTTTAAGTCAACTACCCCTGTTTGTGTTGCTGGAACCCAGCGGCGACCATTTACCAAAACCAAGGTACGCTCATCACCCAGACCACGCAAGTCAACTCGAGCGGTACCATCACCAGGGTTATTGGAGCTTGGTCCAAAAGAAGGTACGGTTAGCGGCAGCTCAGCAAGCTTCTGTTCGACGTTGAGGTTTCCAGACATAGCAAACTCTGTACCGTCTAATTCGATAACCGGTGTCTTAGCTGTTAACGCCACACGTTGAATACGAGAGCCCGTAATCGAAATTCTTTCTACTTCTTCTACTGCACCGTCGTTTGCTTCTTCTGCTGATGCTTGCAAGCCTAAGCTTCCGCCTATCAGACACGCAGAAGTGATAAGCATGCTCACTTTAGAACGCTTAAATTGCTTCATGATATCCCCTGATTAGTATGTTTTGTTTTTGATACCTCTGTTGAGCTTGCAAACTCATTACAAAGGCTTATTAGTATCAGGTCGAGGCTATGATGGAAGTTCAGATTATGCTAGCTGAGATCCACAAGGTGAAGGAAAGTAGTGACAACAGGCGAGAAAAAAAAGATCAAAATTTATTTGCATATTACATTATGACAATTTATAACAATAATATGTTAATATTTGTGACGTGAGATATAAGGAAACGTATCTTATTTTACTCGGTTTTGCGTATATAAGGTGCCAGATGAAAAGTATGACAATTTTGATGCCCTCCAGTATATCTGAGCTTGGGGCTGAAATGAGTACAAAATTAAAGAGTTCCGATATTAGCTCTCGGTTTGTATATTATAATGATGTTGTTGACATTATCGAAACAATAAGAGGGGGTGAAATAAGCTGCTTTCTGTTTGACTCTGGAATAGAAGCGTCAGACATGTCGTTGGTGTTGACTGAGCAGGGAGTTGAAATACCTACGATTAAATTTGGTGTAAATACCAGCTTAAAAAGCCAGTCTGAACTGACATTTAAAGGCCAGACAAAACAGGACTCCTTGATAGCTAACCTCACCTACGCTGCATTGATGCAAGTATCAAGCGAGTCAGAAAATCACTACCTACCAGCCAAGCGATTGATAGTAAAAGATTCAGGTCATATCCACGTAATCAAAGTAGAGGAGTTAGCCTGGGTTGGTGGGGCTGGGAATTATGTTGAATTACATATGCTCAATCGACAGCGCTCCATTTTACACCGTGATACCATGTCTGCGATGGAAAAAAACTTAAAAACCTACGGCTTTTCAAGGATCCATAAGTCGTCTTTAGTCAATTTAAACGCCATTACAGAGCTAAAGACGCGAGACAATGGTGATTATGATGTCATATTAGAAAATGGTGACTTGCTCCATCTATCTAGACGTTATAGGCAAAACTTAGCGGCATTGCTGCAGGTGAATAGTTAGCAGACATTACGGTTAGCTAACACCTTTTGCAAAATGAACAAATTCGCTAAATATTGAGTCTTTTACCAGTCTATCAGGGGTAAACGCGTAATAGTTTTGAAAGGTGTTTTCTATCGTACCTAGCAGTGTTACGCCATAGTGACGTTGCAATTCTGCCTTGATAGAAAGCGGCGCTGGAAAAATGCCAAAACCTTGCTGACCTAGAGCCTTCATTAGCGCACTATCGTCAACATGACCCGATACTTTGACTTCGATATTCTGATCTTGCAACCAGTATTGAATAGAGTTGGTCACAGGGCTGTTTTTCGCGGGTAGTATGATAGACTGTGCTTGTAAAGAAAAAGGGTAATTTTCACGGAGCCGCTCGCAAATTGCAGCAGAGCCATAAAGGCCGATTTGACTCTTGCCAATCTCATGACAGAAAACTTTAAACGGTAAGTGACTGTCTAGTGGTTTGTCAGCAAGTACAATATCAAGCTTATGTGTAGCCATTTGCGCTAATAGCTCTGACTGTTGACCATCAATACAGTGGAGGTTGGCAACTTGTTCATTTTCAATTAATGGTGCGAGCCATTTTGACACAAGCGATTTTGGAATTGCATCTGAGATACCTACTTTCAACGTTCTGTGCATAGCCGCTGCACCATCTTGGGTCGTTTCTAGCCATTCTTTTGCTATTGAAAACATGTCATCTGCGTATTGTTTGGTTAAAATACCAAAATCCGTCAATCTGAGCCCTCTCCCTTCTCTGATAAACAAGGGTTTTCCTAATCTTTCTTCTAGGCTTGATAGTTGGGCACTAATCGTTTGCGGTGTGAGGTGTAGCACTTTACTTGCACCCGCGATACTACCTTCGTTACTGACCTGCCAAAAATAATAAAGATGGTTGAAGTTAATATTCATACTGTTCGTAAAAACCTTATGCTTAGTTAGATATAATCAGCTTTTATCTTTTTTTGAACATTAGTAGATTTAGGCATACAGCGCAAGTATTCGTTATTGAACTTGACGTTTTGTGATGGATAGTTGATTTGGTGGACTGAGGTAACAATGAAATTAAACCTGATAGGTGTCAATGAACCAATAGCGGCATCAAACAAAGTAGCATTTATGAAACTCATAAATAGTGCGTTACACAGCTACACAAAGAATATACGCAAGGTGAATGTAAAAGTCGAAAAGCAAGGTCATACAGGTAACTTTACGCTGTGTCACGTAGAACTGTTGCTGCCGGGACTACCGACGTTAAAGGTAAAAGCGAAGGGAAAAACCTTGTTACAAGCGCTCACTCGCGCACTCCAGAATAGTAAAAAAATACTGAAAGAGAATTATTTTAAACTTAGTCGCTAGCCCAAGATTAAGTTATTCCGTTCCCAAGCACTTGCAGTGGCAAGGATGCCACGCAATTTTTTGTAGCACGCGGGATGCTAAATTAATCCCGCATTTACCTCAGATACTTACTTTATCTAGCAACTTTGCTTGAATTCTGAACGGTGATTGCAACCGACTGAACCTGAGCCTCCAGCGACATATTTTGTTTTGTGAGAAGGAATAAAGTTCTCACCGTTTAATTCCTTCAATTTTTTGAAGCAAGTTTTAATTTGTTAGTAAGGTAAAAGTCAACTATTTTATTTTCTAAAGATCTCAGAATAATTACCGATAATATATACTCAAGGAAATCATATCGGTCAGTAACAATGAGTGTTAATTTTTTAATTCACAGTCCCGCGCGCTCTGCAATACCTGAAAAGGTACTTGATCCAGACACTGAAAAGTCATCTCAAGCAGAGCAACCCAGTCAAGCCCAGCCCGTTCGGTTATCAGAAGAAGAAATGGCTAAATTATCTGGAGAAGAAGCGAAAAAGGAGCAAGATGAAGCTGCCTTACCTGAACATATTCAAAAAATGGTTGAAAAGCTTGAAGAGTTGAGAGAGAAAATAAAAGAAGAACAAGAATTGCTAGATAAACTCAAAGCGAGCGATTCATATCCCGAAGAAATGAAAGCTGAATTAGTGACACAAAAGCTTGAATACATCATGGCGATGCAGAATCAGGTGATTGAACTGACGAAAAACATCCAAGATGCGCTTAAAGAAGCGGGGATCACTGACCCTGGCATTTTGTTAAAAGCGCTAGCCTAGTAACCCTACCAATAATATTTTACCTTGAGCCATGTTGGGACGCTGACAACATAAGTCTATTCTCATGTTGTCAGCTGTTTTGTATAAGCGTTTAAGTTTGGGAAATGGTTTAGAAACCAGTTGTAAGGTTTTTACCCGTAAGCTTCTTCTGGTAATACTATCTAAAAAAGCGTATGACGTTGAGTTTAAGGCAGAATGGCAAGCGCTAAGTATATCATCGGTAATTTGTTGCTGATGGACTGCTTGGTAACCCGCTTGATCCGATAATTGCCCTGCCGAGGCTGCTAATACACAGATAGCATAAACATCAAACACACCGATAGCGCGTACTTTTTGGCTGCTGGGATCTTCGTATGCCACCATCATGCAAGGTAAGTTGTCAGCATCATATTCCATTTTCATAATTTGATAGAGTCTTAGTTCAGAGTCAATATGCTTATTCATTAGCTTTTCTAATTGACCGACTTGTGGAAGTGGGATTCCCTTATGCAGTGTATGGATCTGTCTTGTTTTGTTGTTTTCTTCCGCGGCGATAACCAGTGGCATTATTTTGTTGTGCAGGTCGTCATCTGCAAAAGGTTTAGATAACACAAACTCAGCACCGTAATCTAAGGCGAGCTTAATTTGCGCTTGGTCGTCTACGGTGGTTACCATCGCCATGGTTATATCGAGTCGTTTTTGTTTTATCGCCTTAACTAATGCCAACCCAGAAATATCTGGCATGTGCCAGTCGGTAAGTACAATGTCAGGTTGCCAAGCACCTATAATTTTTAATGCTTCTTTTGCACTCTGAGCCTTTTTAATCAACAGTTTACGATATCTAAAGCGCGCCAAGCCGCGACTTATAATTTCCAGCGTTGCAGCACTATCGTCTACGAGCAATATCTTCACAAAAAACCACTTTATTGAAAAATATAGATTTATTATAGGCACGATTTTTAACCAATACTAAAATGTATAAGAGAAATAAATAGGTGTCCGATATGCTATTTGACAAACTACCTACCGATGTACTCGTATACTTGGCGGTAAACTTTGGATTACTAATATTAGCTTTTTGGTTTTATATTCTATTACTTATTCTAAGAGAGTTTAGGTTATTTGCTACCAAGACAAGTGGTGCTAATGGTAGTACCAATGCGGAGCAACAATATCTATTGCAGCACTGTAGAGAAGCAATTAATAAATCAATGAGGTTTGTGGAAGATAATCAGCAGACGATTCATGAGCTTGCTAGTTTGCAAGTAAATCTGGAGCAGCAACTTGCGGAACTTCGCCTATCAACACAAGGACAGATCACAGCTGAAGAGCAAATTAAAATAGACGACCTCAACAGCAAATTAGTGAAATCCCATCGGTTAATTAAAAAATTAAGGGGAGACCTTGCCAAGAGCCTAGATAGACTAAAAGAAACTCGGCAAAAACTTTACGATCATTATAGGTCGACTGATGAACTGCAAAAAGAAAATGAGTCCCTTAAGCAGCAGTTAGAAGCGTCTAAAACGTCAGGTGGGGGAGCTGAGCAGGAGCTAGAGCAGCTTGTAGCTACTTTTGAAAAAGAGCGCCAAGATATGGCTCAAACTATTAATGAATATAAAAGGCAAATTGCAGAGCAAAGCCAAGCTCTCCAACAATTGATGGTTCAAGAGCAGGAAGTTGAAGACGGTCCAAAACTTCAAGCTATCCAAAAAGAACTCGAGCAGACAAGAGATGCGCTAGAGCACCTATCCAAAGAAAAGAAATTCATAGAAAGTAGATATTTAGAAGTTGTCAAAAATCAAACTAAATAGTTAACAAAATGTTTTATTATGCGTGACTTTTGCTTCGGGTTTATGTAAGGTTTACTAACTTAGATTACCTAAATTACCGTCGGTACATAACACATTGCCATTAAAAAAGGTCTTAAAAATAAACATGTTATAGAGCCGATATCAAAGCTGTAAGCGGGCTATATGGCAACTTTGCGATTGTGTGTTGTAAGTACGTAGGTGTTGGTAAAAGGATTAATACATGGCTTATATTCCCGATACGAGTGCACAAGACTCGGTAGTTGAAAAACCTAAAAAAAATAAAATAGTTATCGGCATAGTCTGCGCTTTTATCGTAGCGTTTCTTTTTTTGCTGGAGCCGATTGTTGGTCAGTGGCTTAGTGGTCAGAGTGCAATTTCCAGTGACAAAATACATATTTCAGCAGTTAAGCAAGGTGACTTTGTTCGCGATATTTCTGTCCAGGGTAAGGTCGTTGCCGCAAGGCGTCCAACTATCTATAGCCCTGCTGAGGGGACGGTGACTTATTTGGTTGAGTCAGGCGATAGTGTGATTGAAGGACAGACTTTAGCTGTGATTGATAGCCCAGAGCTAAAAAGTGAGTTTGCTCAGCATCAAGCTGAGTTAAATCGGCTTGATACCGAGTTGCAGCGACAGATCATTCAAGCTAAAAAGCAAGAGCTGGCGCAGGAGAATTATTTGGGCAAAGCAACCGTTGTGCTCAATGCTGCAAAACGAGAGATGCGTCGTTCAGAAGACGGTCTGAAAACACAAGTTGTAAGTGATATTGACTATCAAAAAGCGAAAGATGATCTGGAAAATGCTAAACGTGAGTATCTTCTGGCTTTAAAAGAAGTTGATTTACAAAAAGAAAGTCAAAAGTTTGAGATCCGAACTAAGGAACTTGAGCTTGAAGCACAAAAAGTAAAAGTGGCAGAGTTGGAGCGTCAAGTTGACGCTTTAAAGATAGTGTCACCTGTCAGTGGCTTGATAGGCAACTTAGCGGTAGAGCAGAAGAACTCTGTCGCGAAAAATCAACCTTTGCTAAGTGTAGTAGACCTTTCAAAATATGAAATCGAAGTGCAAATACCAGAGAGCTACTCTGACGATTTAGCGCTTGGGATGCTCGCTGAAATCAACTTAAGCGGTCAGTTATACGAGGGAGAAATTGTTGCCATCTCTCCGGAAATAGAAAACGGCCGTGTAGCTGGGAAAATCAGATTTAAAGAAGGTGCTATTCAAGGGCTTAGGCAAAATCAAAGATTAACCAGCCGCATCATAATAGAACAAAAACAGAATATTGCTTATCTGCCGCATGGGCAGTATTTAGAAGCATATAATGGCCAGTTTGCATATGTGGTAAAGGAAAACACGGCGATTAAAACACCAATACGGATAGGATTGAGAAGTATTGGTCAAGTTGAAGTGCTCTCGGGGTTGAATGTCGGAGATCAGGTCATTACGTCAGATGCTCGGATTTTTAAAGATGCCCCTAGTGTGAAAATTATTCAATAAAGGATTAGCACTATGCTGTCGATGCGTCATCTCTCAAAAGCTTATCATACTGACACCATAAAAACTCAAGCTTTACAGCCATTTGACCTTACAATTGAGCAGGGCGAGTTTGTGGCAATAATAGGCCCTTCTGGTTCAGGTAAAACCACCTTCTTGAATATTACAGGGCTGTTGGAAGATTTTTGTGAGGGAAGTTATGAGCTCGATGGCGTCAATGTTGAACACTTAAGTGATAAAGCAAAATCAAAGCTGAGAAATGAAAAAGTAGGATTTATATTTCAGAGCTTTAACTTAATTCCAGAGCTAACTCTCTATGACAATGTAGATATGCCGCTACGTTATCGTAAATTATCTTCAAAAGAGCGCCATGAACGTATTATGGATGCGCTTGGGAAAGTGGGGCTGGCATCGCGCAGGGATCATTACCCAGCACAGTTATCTGGTGGGCAACAGCAGCGGGTTGCGATAGCACGGGCAATTGCAGGTAAACCATCATTTTTGTTAGCAGATGAACCAACGGGTAACTTAGATAGCAAAATGGCAGAAGGGATCATGGCATTGCTTGAAGATATTAATGCCCAAGGCACCAGTATTGTGATGGTTACCCATGACCCTAATCAAGCAGCCAGAGCACAGCGGGTTATTGAGATCCGCGATGGTATATTGAGCGAAGGTAAGAGAATTGAAAAAGCGATAGCGTAAGGAATAACTATGCTTGGATATTATCTTAAATTAGCGCTTATCTCTTTAAAAAAGACGCCGTTTTTGTCCTTCTTAATGATTATCACTATTGCTATTGGCATTGGCGCTGCAATGACGACGTATACGGTAAGCTATTTGCTGGCGAAAGACCCGATCCCTTCCAAGAGTGAAAAATTATTTAATGTTCGTCTGAATAGTTTTGGACCAGATAAGCCATTTAATATTGCCAAAGGTAAGGAAGTCCCTCCAACGATTCTTACTTACCAAGATGCAATGAATTTGCAAAATGCTCAGCAAGGTGTGCGACAGACCCCACTTGGTAGTTTTAAGATGATGACTCGCGGCATTACGCAACCTGTCACTGAAGCAAAAATGACTGCCATCAGAAGTGCATATCGCGATATGTTCAGCATGTTTGATGTACCGTTTAAATTTGGCGGGGCATGGGATGAAGTTGCTGATAAAGAAGGATTACAAGTTGCAGTGATTAGCCAAGAGTTGAATGACAAGCTGTTCCTTGGAGAAAACTCAGTTGGTAAGTCTTTACTTATTGGTGAGTCCTCTTATCAAATAGTTGGTGTGACTGATGATTGGTATCCTATTCCAAAGTTTTTTGACTATCGAGTGAGAGCATATAACAAACCAAGAGATATTATTATTCCATTTAATACTCAAATTAATAATGAGTTGTGGACAAGTTCAGACGTCTCATTCTTATGCTGGAAAGAACCATCTGACGATTCTTTTTCAGCAATATTAGCATCAGAATGTGTGTGGGTTTCATATTGGGTGGAGCTAGCGTCTGAGGCGGATCGAAGTCGCTACCTTGATTTTTTGCACCGCTACTCGATGGAGCAGCGAGAGTACGGACGTTTTCTTCGCGAGCCACTACACCAGCTGTTCAACGTCAATGAAGATCTAGTTGATAGAAAAGTACAGAAAGAGGACGGCAATATAGCACTGTGGCTTGCGTTTGCGTTTCTTGGTGTATGTTTGCTCAACTGCATGGCGATGATGGTAGCAAAATTTCACACTAAGACAGGTGAGGTTGGTTTACGCAGGGCTGTTGGTGCATCTAAACAAGATATTGTCGCGCAATTTTCCATCGAGACTTGCATTGTGGGACTGCTTGGCGGTGGTTTAGGGTTGTTGCTAGCACAATTTGGTTTGGTGGTAACGGCTCAGCTCTATAGTCATCTATATGCCGAAATGTTAGAAATGACATTTGGCATTGTAGTGATGACTATTGTATTGGCTATTACTAGCGCGATGGCTTTTGGCTTGTTACCTATTTTGCATGCAGCAAAGGTGCAACCATCTAGTCAGCTGAAAAGCCTATAGGAGCCTATATATGAAAGACTTACTACCAATTTTAAAAACCTTTAGAAAAAATAAAGTCTCTCCTTTGCTGCTGATACTTCAGATAGCCTTAACTTTTACCATTCTAGTGAATGCCATTTTTATGATGGTAACAAAAGAAAATGAGCTAATTCAGCCAACAGGATTAAGTGAGAGTCAGCTATTTAGTTTCAGCACAAATCTTGAGGGAAGTGACGAAGAAAAGCACGCAGCATTAGATACCGATTTAGCTGATATTCAAGCGCTGGCCAGTGTTGAGAGCGCAAGTACCATCACCAGTTTACCACTGACCAATTGGGGTCGCTCGCTTGCGGTTGGCTTAACTCCAGAGGATGAAGATAGAGTCACGCATGCAGGGTATTATGGGTCGGATGAAACGGTGGTTGATACGCTCGGGCTTAGGGTTGTTGCAGGAAGAAGCATTCAGCATAACGATGTGGTGCACAAATATTTTGATGGCCATACAGCATCAGCAAGCGTGCTGATCTCGCAAGACCTTGCTTATAAAATTCGCCCTAATGATTGGAGTAGTGTGGTTGGTGAAACCATATACGTACAATCTGTACCTCAAAAAGTCGTTGGTATCGTCGAGACTATGAAATCTCCATGGCGGTTCTGGTATGCGTATGATATGGCTGTGATCAGTTCAGTAAAAGAACATTATGAGCAAAGTATTATTGTAGTCAGAGCCGTGGAGAGCCAAAGAGAGCAAGCGATGAGCGAAGTGCATCAGCTTTTATTCAAAAAGCCAGCAAGGCAAGTGGATAACTTTAAGTCATTCGAGCAGATAAAAGCCGAGAATTTGCAAGCTGACTATGCGGTATCCCAAACCCTAAAAGTGGTGATAGCGGCACTAGCATGCGTGACTATTTTGGGCATTTTTGGCCAAGCACGATACACAGTATTAAAGCGCAAAAAGCAAATAGGTACGCGTAGAGCGCTAGGTGCGACACAAGGTGATATTCTGCGTTATTTTATGATTGAAAACGCAGTTGTATCATTACTTGGTGTATTGCTCGGTACAGTTGTTGCTATTATTGCAAACATCTATTTGGTCAATTATTTTGGGCTAACGAGTGTGCCAAGTGATTACTTAATTAGCGGTGCCATTGTCATGGTTATTGCAGGCCAACTAGCTGTCTACTACCCAGCAACGACAGCTTCTAAAGTACCACCGGCAATAGCAACTCGTGCTGCTTGATTGTTGGCTAGATAGGTATAAAGTGACGAGCTATATATTACGACCCTCATGATTTTGCTAGAATACAGCATGGAGGCTTGAAAATATTATGCTTAAAATCTCAAATAACGTTACGCTTGCCCCTTGGGAGATAGACATTACAGCTATTCGAGCTCAAGGCGCTGGTGGTCAAAATGTCAATAAGGTGTCTAGTGCCATTCATTTGAGGTTTGATGTGAATCGCTCTACTTTGCCCGCTTTTTACAAAGAACGCTTACTTGCGCTAAAAGACTCAAGGATCACCAAAGAAGGCGTAATTGTATTAAAAGCCCAGAGCTTTCGAACCCAAGAGCTGAATAAAGAAGATGCCTTGGCGAGGCTTAAAGCGCTTATTCTAGAAGCAACTAAAGTTGAGAAAGCCCGTAGAGCCACTAAACCGACAAAAAGTGCTCAAAAAAAGCGATTGAATCAAAAAACCAAACGCGGTCAAACCAAAGCGTTAAGAGGCTCGGTAAACTGGTGAGGTAAAGGCTCACCAGAGCCAATTCTATCTCGACCTTTGAAAGTTTGCTCTCAATAAAGACTGGTTTTTATGTTTATTCATTTTGTATATCGTGAGTTAGTGCACTCCTCACCCAAGCCTTAAACTGTCTAAGTTTCAGATAATCAATGCCTCTCTAGCAACCGATTTAAAATGTAAAAACGTCCTCAAACTTTTCACCATTGTTTAAGCGTTCTAAATTTAATACCAATTTTCTTAATTAAGTGGCCTATTTTGAGGGGAGAAAATCTTGTCGATAATCCCGCTACCGCGTCCTGCTATCGCCAAGGTACCTACCTTCGTGTAGGCAAGGCAAAAA
>NZ_RCSQ01000083.1:0-47292 GCF_004103255.1 Pseudoalteromonas sp. PS5 | reverse complement strand
CAGGATAAACCTGCTCCTACTTCGTGTTGTCGGAGACGCTTTATGCGGCGAGCTGTGAAAACAGAAAAACACAAGATCGCAAGGTAAACTTGCTCCTACTTCGTGTTGTCAGAGGCGCTTTATGCAGCGAACTGTGAAAACAGAAAAGCACACAAGATCGCAGGGTAAACCTGCTCCTACTCCATGTGGTAGGAGACGCTTTATGTGGCGAGCTATGAAAACAGAAAAACCCGCAAGATCGCAGGGTAAACCTGCTCCTACTCCATGTATTACGCTGATGCAACATCATTACGGAAGGCCGTCGAGCAAGAATTGCTCTGCCCTTTCAACGCGCCGGGGTTTCCCGCGCAGCAGTAAAACGTCGTTCACTCGCAGTACAGTATGCTCATCAGGCTGTTCAATTTCCTCGCCGTCTCGCCTGAGCGCGGTGATATCGACACGTTTACCACTAAGTCCAAGCTCAGCTATCGACTTATCTACGGCATAGGCATTGTCTGGTAGTGCTAGCGCATGCAGGTACTCTAACCGCTCTCCTTTCATTTCATCTAAGTCACTACTTTCACCTGCAAAAAATCCATGTAAATAAGGATAACGGTTTTCTCGTTCTTGACTGACTCGACGAAAGATCCTGCGCATGGGCACGCCCGACATATAAAGAACGTGGGAAACCAACATCAAACTAGCCTCTAAGCTTTCAGGTACAACCTCCGCTACTCCCATACTTTTTAACTGTTCCATATGGTTATCATCTTTCATTCGTACTAAAATTTTGACCTCTTCTGTACGGCGACGAATCGCATCCACGATAACTTGTGTCTGCTCAAAATCGTCAAATGTGATGATCACCAAACGCGCCTTGTCTATATGGGCTGATTTTAGTAACGTTTTTTGCGCCGCATGACCATATAAAACAGGCTCTCCGGCAAGCTGTGCATCCTGAACTATTTGCGGATTACGCTCAATTGCTACATAAGGGATGGCCTCTGGTCGTAAGAAGCGGGCAATGGTCTGGCCAACTCTAGCATAGCCAAATATCACCACATGGTTTTTTAAATCTGAAGTTTTATAACCACTGGGCACTTCTGGTTGCCAGTCTTTT
Organism: Pseudoalteromonas sp. PS5; assembly: GCF_004103255.1. Classification (NCBI taxonomy): domain Bacteria; kingdom Pseudomonadati; phylum Pseudomonadota; class Gammaproteobacteria; order Alteromonadales; family Pseudoalteromonadaceae; genus Pseudoalteromonas; species Pseudoalteromonas sp. PS5. The sequence goes on along the minus strand of NZ_RCSQ01000083.1, from coordinate 46,193 downwards.
TCTATACGCAAGATATTAAGTATTTGTGCCGTTTTACCGATAAGATAAGGAGTGAGAGCCATAGATAAAACACCTACCGCAATCAAAAATGACACAACGTGTTGCGCCAATAGTTGGTGCTTGCTCGCCAAAGCAAGTAAAACAAATCCAAACTCACCCATTTGCCAAATCAAAATACCCGCTCCCCATGCGTCTTTTCTACGCTCACCCATGAGCTGCGCAATAGCAGCAATAACCAATACTTTAATTACCAGCACAGCAGCAAGTGCGGCGACAATGTAGATGAATTGGTCAAGCACATAGGGAATGTTTAATTGCATCCCAACAGTGACAAAGAACAACCCCATTAGAATGTCTCTAAAGGGTCGTATCTCCGCTTCGAGTTGATGACGGTATTGGCTTTCTCCAAGCATCATACCGGCCAAAAATGCCCCAAGAGCCATAGATAACCCAAATGAGTAGGTCAATGCGCCGGCACACAAGGCCACCACCAAAGTTGACAATACGAATAACTCATCCGTTCTAACAAGCGCAATTTCGTTGAATATTTTAGGTAGCAACCACTTACCAACAGCCCATAGAACAAAGCAAACAATCGCGCCTTTTGCAAAAGCAAAAACTAATGCTGACGCCAGTTGTGAATTACTTGCTGAAGAAATGAGTGGAAAGGCAATCAATAACGGCACGACGGCAATGTCTTGAAACAGTAACATGCCTATCCCCAATTGGCCGTGCCGAGTATTAAGCATCCCCAACTCTTTCAATAGTTTAACCACTACGGCTGTTGAGGAAAGTGCGATTAAGCTTGAGATAACAAACGCGGCAACCCAATCATGTTGTATAAAACGCAACACTAACATACCAATTACCGTTGTGAGAATGACTTGTAAACTACCTAAACCAAAAACCACGTTACGCATTGCCATTAATTTTGGAACCGAAAATTCAAGACCCAAACTAAACAGCAAAAATACGATCCCAAGCTCAGCCATAAAGTGAATTTCATGGCTATCACTCATCCAACCGATACCATGACTACCCGCGATTACGCCTGTTAGTAAGTATGCCAAAATAGGCGGCAATCCAATCCTTTTAAAGCACCAGACTAAAATAACAGCACATAACAACAAGGCAAAAACTTGCGCGAAGATACTTTGCAATCGACCTCCTGAGCAAAAAAATGACGGGAAATTTAAGTGGATTTATTTTTCTCCCTATTAAATATAGCAAGCGTTTGTTTTTAAGCCAGTTTAGATTTTTGGCATAAAGTTCGCATAGTCTATGCGTATTGTTGTATTTAGGGGGAAGAAATATGGAAAACGTCCATATTTTGACACAAAGACTGCCGATCAGAGGCGATTATTTGCCGTTCAATTCTGAGCAGTATAATAAGCAAAACGGTGAGCAATATGCTCGCTTAGTAGATAAACTACAAACAACGTTGGACATAGAAGAGTTACTTACAATCTATGCAGAACACGTTGCTAAAATATCGAAAATTGCTGGTATTCAGTTTCACTGTAATCTCGGTGTTTTTCAGATGAAAAATAGCGACAGCCACTACCCTGCAAATAGCTTTGATTTGGAGCTAGGAAAAGAGCACTTGGGGCAATTGGTATATTTTAGTGAGTTTCCTTTTAGTGAGGCGATTAAAGCCAAACTGGTCAAGTTACATGCTTGCCTAATCTACCCAATGCGTAATGCCTTGATGTATAACAGGGTATTACAATTAGCAACCAAGGATTCACTAACGGGCTTGTATAATCGTAGTCAATTTACAGACAACCTTGAAGAAAAGCTTGAGCGTTGTCGTCGTCAACACAGAAACTTTAGTTTGATGCTTTTAGACTTAGACAATTTTAAGCAGGTCAACGACGTTTATGGGCACAAAGCTGGTGATGAGGTGTTGATCGAATTTTCACGTATTTTACAAACTTCAACGCGAGCGACAGATGCTGTGTTTAGGTTTGGTGGTGATGAGTTTGCCATCTTAATCGACGATCCTGCGTTTACCACTAATAAAGTGATCGCAGAAAGAATTATGGATGCTGTCAGAAAGTCGACGATGTTGGCTAAATACACTGTAACGACAAGTATTGGCTTTACCTTAGCATCAAGCCATGACAATGCCGACAATATATTTGCGCGTTCCGATAGCGGGCTTTACCGCGCTAAAGCCGCCGGACGAAACTGCGCACGCGCAGTATAAACAACACGCTTTCCCCTTTTGCTCAGTGTTATCACTAGCGCTGAGCGTCTTTATCTACATACAGATAAGCGATTAAAGTGAAAGCAGCTCCATTAAAAAACCCATTCACAACCCACGCCAATGCAAGGAAGTCGGGTAGTGTCGAAAATACGACCGCAAATAAAGGCGACAGTAAGCCGAGAATAAAGTAAAGACCACCTTTCTCATGCCAGTAAAGCAATAAAAAAACTACGCTCATCACCCCTGAAGCTGATGCAAACACTTGATTCATCCACACTACTTCACCAAATACAAACAGTAGGGCAAAAATAATGAATGTGATTGCCAAAGCGTAAGGCGCTTTTCTTGCAAGCTGTCTACCTATTTTCAGATTTTCTGTCATCATTTATTATCCAATTAATTCCATCGTTGTCAGCATATTCAGCATTAACAAACAAATCGACTACTGCAACCGGTGTATCATTGTAATAAATTACCGCGATAGATTCACGCGTCCAGCTTGGGATACGTAGGTCTTTTAGCCAATGCTTTAGTGTGTTTGAGCCAGGTTTGCCCTTTGGCCTAATTTTATCTTTTAACCTACCATAACGAACGCTGACTACCTCATCTGACAATGGTAACCGACAGCCATTACCTGACATCATCGCTAGAGGGTGACTATGTTCATTGAGTACACTGTGCTCTGCAATAACGATATCTTGCTTCTTTTTAACCGGTGTAACCCAATGTAGAGCGCCTCGATAGCTACGCACAGCACCTTGTGAAAGCGCGATTTTTAGTTGGTTATCTTGCTTTGCTGAAAACGCCTGCTGCACTATTTGATCTAGCTGCTTTTGACTAGGCATATCAACATTCTGATGTGCCAGCCACCGGCGTATGACGTTATCTCGTCGCGCCGGCGATAATTGAGACAAAGAAGTAATGTCTAATGTGTTTTGGTGCTGACATTTTTTTAAATCTTCTGCGCTTATTTCATCTATGATAGCTTGCTGGCTTTGTAAAATCTCAACAGTTCGCAGCACACTAGCAACAAAACCATTAAATCTCGACTTCAACAACGGAATAACTTGATTACGTAGAAAGTTACGATCAAATACATCATCTTTGTTAGACTCATCATCAATGTGGCTAAGGCCAAACTGCTGGGCGAATGCCTCGATTTCATCCCGTGTAGTATTGAGTAAAGGCCGCATACACGCTCGTCCACTTTTAAGCTGAGTGTATGGCTTCATTGCACCTAAACCCAATAAACCTGAGCCGCGTTTTAATCGCAGCAAAAACGTCTCAACCTGATCATCAGCATGTTGGCCTAACACGAGAATATATTCCGGCTGCGCGGCTTCATCTAATGCTTGGTAGCGAGCATCGCGGGCCTGAGCTTCCAAACTAGTACGGCTTTTTTGGGTAATAGAGACCGATTTAGCAGTAAACGGCACAGCCAACGAATGGCATAGTGACTGGCAAAAGTGCTGCCACTTTTGAGCATGTTCAGATAGCCCATGATTAACATACACAGCTTGTAGAGCAAGACCATGCTTATCTGCATAAAGCTTACAAAGGTGCAGCAACACCACGGAGTCTACGCCACCAGATAAAGCTACACAAAGCCCAGGCGAAGTAGCAATAAATTGCTCCAGATTTCGCTGCACCTGATGGTACACGTGGCTATTTCTCATATCCTCAGCCATAACCCCAATAAAAAAACCGCTTAATAGCGGCTTTTTATCTTAAATCCAGTTGCTTATCAATACACAACTCAATTTGTATTAACAATATCCGAACGACATCAAACGCTTGTATCGCTGATCGAGCATCTCTTCTGAGCTTAACGCTTCAAGATCCGCAAGGTCACGCTTTAGCTGTGCCTTAAGGTTTTTCGCCATCGCATCATAATTGCGATGTGCGCCACCTAGTGGCTCCTCGATGATGTTATTAATCAAGTCTAATTCTTTAACGCGAGATGCAGATACACCCATAGCCTCTGCTGCCAACGATGCTTTTTCTGCGCTCTTCCATAGTATAGAAGCACACCCTTCTGGTGATATAACTGAGTATGTGCTGTACTGCAACATATTTACTCTGTCACCGACACCGATAGCCAATGCACCACCCGAGCCGCCTTCACCAATTACCGTACAAATAGTCGGTACTTTTAGTGCAGCCATTACTTTAAGGTTGCGTGCGATAGCTTCGCTTTGACCACGCTCTTCAGCACCAACACCTGGGTATGCTCCCGGAGTATCAATAAAAGTAATGATTGGCATTTTAAAGCGCTCAGCCATTTCCATAAGGCGCAGTGCTTTACGGTAACCTTCTGGCTTTGGCATGCCAAAGTTACGCTTAATTTTCTCAGCGGTATCACGGCCTTTTTGCTGGCCGATGATCATCACGGGTTTACCGTCTAACCGTGCCACACCACCTAAAATAGCTGGATCGTTGGCAAATGTGCGGTCACCTGCAAATTCGTCAAACTCGGTAAAAATGCGTTCGATATAATCGCGAGTATATGGACGAAGCGGATGGCGTGCTAACTGCGACACCTGCCATGCACCCAAGTCATCAAAAATTTTCTTGGTCAACTCGACATTCTTGTCTTTTAGGCGGCTGATCTCTTCTTCAAGGCTAAGATCTAAGTCACCCGAACGGCTAACGTTTTGTAATTCTTTGATCTTTGCTTCCAATTCTGCAATTGGAAGTTCAAATTCAAGATAATTGAGGCTCATGCTCTAAACTACCTGTTTAGTTAAATTCTAATTCTAATTCTTGCGCCGCCAACAGTGACAAACGAGTTAAAAGTTCATCACTGGGCGTCACACACCATTGTGTTCCTAATGTTAACTCTGCTAATGCATCAGGACGCTGATATTTTATGATTACTGGACATGTTCCAAATTTATATGGTTCTAGTACTTTTTTGAAATTATCAAAGAAGTTCGCGTCAATTTGAGCCATATTTAGCGTCATTTTTATTGCACTAATGCGTTTTTCTCGCGCTTGAGCAATGGTAGAGACTTCTCTTGCGGTCATTGTAATGCCACCAGAGAAGTTATCAAAGCTGACCTGTCCAGATATTACCAAGATTTGGTTAATTTGCAGCAATTCTTGGTACATTTCAAACTGTTCAGGAAATAAGCGTACATCAATTCGGGCACTTTTGTCATCTAAAGTGATAAGTCCCCAGCGCGCACCTTTTTTATTTATTAGCGTACGTGCATTAATAACTAATCCTGCTGCGGTAGCTACCGTATCACGATTACCCGGTTGCAAGTCAACCAACTTACCAGAGGTATAGTATTTTAATTCTTTACGATACTGGTTAATGGGGTGACCAGTAAGGTAAAGGCCCAGCGTTTCTTTTTCGCCATGCAGCCACTCTTTATCACTTAGTGGCGTCGCTTTAATAAAGGCCTGCTCTACTTCATCGGGTTCGACAGCCAATAATCCAAACAAGTCACTTTGTCCTAGCGATTCAGCTTTGTGATGCTGCTCCGCAGACTTCATTGCGTCTTGTAAGCTTGCCAGCAAAGTCGCACGTCCGGGTTGATCTCCATCTGGGCCCAGCTTATCGAGCGCACCTGCATAAATGAGTTTTTCAATTACACGTTTATTAAGACGTTTTAAATCCACGCGAGCACAGAAATCAAATAAATCTTTAAATTCACCACCTGCTTCACGCGCTTCAAGAATTGCCTCTACCGGTCCCTCACCGACACCTTTTATGGCGCCAATTCCATAAACTATCTCACCTTTAAGATTGACCGTAAACTTGTAAACTCCGGCATTGACATCTGGTGGTAGTAGCGTCAACTTCATGTTTTCGCATTCATCCACCAAGGTAACAATTTTGTCAGTATTATCCATATCGGCGGACATTACTGCGGCCATAAATTCTGCAGGAAAGTGGGTCTTCATCCACAGCGTTTGATACGACACTAAGGCATAAGCAGCAGAGTGTGATTTGTTAAAACCATAACCTGCAAACTTCTCTACCAAATCGAAGATCTTCATGGCCAGTTCGCCATCAACACCATTATTTTTGGCACCATCTTCGAACGTTGCACGCTGTTTTGCCATTTCTTCGGGTTTTTTCTTACCCATTGCGCGACGTAGTAAGTCAGCGCCACCCAAACTATAACCTGCAAGTACCTGTGCAATCTGCATAACCTGCTCTTGGTACAGGATGATCCCGTAAGTCGGCTCTAGAATAGGTTGTAAACTATCATGTTGATATTGTGCGTCAGGATAAGAGACTTCCTCTCGACCATGCTTACGGTCGATAAAGTTATCTACCATTCCCGATTGCAGTGGACCTGGGCGGAATAACGCAACCAATGCGATCATGTCTTCAAAACAGTCAGGTTTTAAGCGGCGAATGAGGTCTTTCATTCCGCGAGATTCTAGCTGGAAGACCGCCGTAGTTTGGGCATCGAGTAGTACATTAAAGCTTGCCGGATCGTCTAAAGGGATTGCTGCAATGTCAACGGGTTCGCGGTTCTCTCTGGCTAAACGTTCATTTGCCATATCGAGCGCCCACTGCAAAATAGTCAGCGTTCTCAATCCTAAGAAGTCGAACTTAACAAGGCCTGCGGTCTCTACATCGTTCTTGTCAAACTGAGTAACCGGAAACTTACCCTCTTCGTCACAATACAGTGCCGCAAAATCGGTGATCGTCGTAGGCGAGATAACAACACCACCGGCATGTTTACCGGCATTACGCGTACAACCTTCAAGAATACGACATTTATCAATTAGCTCTTTAACTTCCTCATCACTGTCATACGCTTCAGGTAAACGTGGCTCAACATCAAACGCTTTTGCCAAGGTCATACCAGGGTCACCCGGTACCAGCTTAGAAATCCTATCTACAAAGCCATAGGGATGCCCGAGTACACGGCCAACATCACGGATCACGGCTTTTGCCGCCATAGTACCAAAGGTAATGATCTGGGATACTGCGTCACGGCCATAGAGTTTTGCAACGTGATCGATTACCTCATCGCGCCTATCCATACAAAAGTCGACGTCGAAGTCAGGCATAGATACCCGTTCTGGGTTGAGGAATCGTTCGAATAGCAGATCAAACTCAAGCGGATCAAGGTCAGTGATCTTCAGCGCATAAGCGACCAAAGAGCCCGCACCAGAACCACGACCCGGGCCTACAGGTATACCGTTATCTTTACTCCACTGAATGAACTCCATTACGATTAAGAAATAACCAGGAAATCCCATTTGGTTGATAACGTCTAGCTCAATTTGCAAGCGCTCATCGTACTCACCGCGTTTTTCTTTACGTTCGTCTTCTTCAGGAAATAAGAACTGTAATCGCTCTTCTAGACCATCGCGCGACACTTTTACCAAGAAGTCTTCAATGGCTAGATCGCCGGTTGGATAGTCAGGTAAGAAATACGTACCAAGTTGTACGGTAACGTTACATCGCTTGGCGATCTCAACCGTATTTTCGAGCGCTTCGGGTATATCGCTAAAAAGCGCCTGCATTTGTTCAGACGTTTTTAGATACTGCTCTTTGGAAAAGCGCTTAGGTCTATTTTTATCCTCTAATGTGTAGCCATCATGAATAGCCACTCGGATTTCATGGGCATCAAAATCTTTTTCGTGGAGAAACACCACTTCATTAGTCGCTACAACCGGTAAGTTTCTTGCCGCTGCAAGCTCTACAGCGCTATGGAGATATTCTTCTTCTTGTGCTCTGGAGGTACGTTGTAACTCGATATAAAAATGATCGGGAAAGTGTGTTTCGTAAAATTCGAGTGTTTCTTCAATAAGTTTCGGATTGCCTTTTAAGATGGCTTTTCCCAAGTCACCGTCTTTGGCACCTGAGATCAAGATCAAGCCTTCTTTATATTTTGCTAACCACGCTTTATCAATAACCGGACGGTGAAATACGTGACCACGAAGATAGGCGTCCGAAATGAGTAAGGTAAGGTTTTTATATCCTTGGTTGTTTTTAGCTAGCACTAAGATCCTGCTAGGCTCATCAGGAAACTGATCTGACTTCAACCAAAAATCCGCTCCGATGATTGGTTTGATCCCAGCCCCATGTGCGCCACTATAAAAGCGTACCAAACCACATAAATTCATTTGATCGGTAATGGCCAGGGCTGGCATTTCAAGCTCTTCAGCTCTTGCAACAATCGGCTTAGTCTTGGCTAGGCCATCCACCATTGAAAAATCACTGTGTACACGTAAATGGACAAACTGCGGGGCTGGCATACTTACTCCTTCCCAGCTATGATACGCTGCACAGGCTTAAAGCTTGTGCGATGATGGGGTGTTACCCCATGTGCTTCAAGCGCAGCAAAGTGGGCTTTCGTCGGATAGCCTTTATGGCCTGCAAAACCAAACTCAGGATATTCAGCATCCAGTGCTAACATCTCGTTGTCTCGAGTCACTTTCGCCAAGATAGAAGCTGCACTAATTTCCGCCACAAGGCTATCACCTTTGACCACTGCGGTCGCTGCAACATTCAATTTGGGCAATCGATTACCATCTACAAATACATGCTGAGGCTGAACTTCCAAGCCTTCCACCGCTCGAGTCATCGCCAACATGGTTGCATGGAGAATATTTAGCTCATCGATTTCGGCAACCGTTGCTCTGGCAATATGGTAGCACAGCGCTTTTTCTTTTATTTCTTGTGCCAATGCGATGCGTTTTTTTTCTGACAATTTCTTAGAGTCAGTCAAACCCGCAATCGGCTTATTTGGATCTAAAATAACGGCTGCTGTCACAACGTCGCCCACTAATGGGCCGCGCCCGACTTCGTCAACGCCTGCAATATACTGCACATCAGGACGTTCAATTTGCATCTATTAACTCCATCACTGCTTGAGCCGCTTGCTTGCTGGCATCTAAGCGTATGTTTTCGTGTATTTCGTAAAATTTTCTAATAAGTTTGCTGTTATCACCTTTTAACATCGGAAACAGTGCATCAGCAAGCGCATCTGGGTTACATTCTGCCTGCAAAAACTCCGGCACGAGCGGCGCATCGGCTAGTAGATTTGGCAAAGCAAAGTATTTGATATTAAAGGTAAAAAAGGTATTAAATATCCAGTAGCTCTTCGGATTTAGTTTATAGCCTACAACCATAGGTTTTTTATAGAGCATCGCTTCTAGTGTCGCTGTGCCTGACGCCAATAAAACAGTATCAGCCGCTTGCATCGCCAATGCAGACTGACCATCTAGCATAATTGGATTAAGCTCTGGTGCGACTTCTTGCAGCGCATCTAAGAACTGCGCTTTGCGCTTTTCATTTACCAGTGGCACAACTATTTTTAAATTGGGAATTTTATCAACTAATTTTTTTGCCGTTGCAAGATAAGTACGACTTAATAATCCCACTTCTGAACCACGACTTCCAGGCAGTAAAGCCAATACTGTATCGTCAGGGCCGATATGTAGCTGCGCCCTTGCACCTTCGATATCCGGTTCAAGAGGGATCTCATCCGCCAGCGTATGGCCTACGAATGTACAAGGTACTTCATGCTTGTCGTAAAAGGCTTTTTCAAAAGGCAACAGGGAGAGTACTAGATTAGTCGCTTCAGCGATCTTGTGAATACGCTTTTGACGCCATGCCCAAACACTAGGGCTTACATATTGAATGGTTTTTATCCCAGCGGCTTTTAATGGCTTTTCAACTCTAAGGTTAAAGTCTGGAGCGTCAATACCTATGAATACATCAGGTGGATTATTGATGAAATAATTAACCAATTGCTTTTTGATTTTTAGCAGCCGAGGTAAGCGACCAAGTACCTCGACTAGCCCCATGACCGCTAATTCATCCATATCGAATAGACTGTTGCATCCTGCTTGTTGCATCTTAGGTCCGCCAATGCCCACAAATTGAGCGTTGGGGTAATGAACTCTTAGAGCATTAATAAGGCCTGCGCCGAGTATATCGCCTGATAATTCCCCTGCAACCACGCCAATGGTAATGTTTTTTTCGTTAGCCATTATTGTCTTTCAGTATAAAAAAACGCCATACAATTTGTATGGCGTAAGTATAACTCTTATTGCGGTTCAAGTTTAGCGGATCAAGCCACGGTTAGAGGTCGCAATAAAGTCAATCATTTGCTGTACGGCTGAGAACTGTGAAGCCTCTTCTTTTAAAGCTTCTAGCGCATCTTCTAGGCGCAAACCTTTACGGAATAACGTTTTATAAGCGCGTCGAGTAGCCATAATTTCATCTGACTCAAAACCACGACGTTTTAAACCTTCAGTATTAATCGCAACAGGTCTCGCTGGCGTGCCTGTGGTTGTGACAAAAGGTGGGACATCTTGATTAACGCCAGAGTACATACCAACAAAAGCATGTGACCCTACTTTACAAAATTGATGCACCCCTGAATTACCAGCTAAGATAACCCAGTCACCAATATGCACATGCCCTGCCACACTGGCATTATTGGCAAAAATAACATTACTGCCAATTACAGCATCATGAGCTACGTGAGTGTAGGCCATGAATAAGTTGTTACTGCCGATTTTGGTGATCCCTTCATCTTGGATTGTGCCACGGTGAATCGTGGCGCACTCGCGAATAACGTTATTATCACCAATGATCAGCTTGGTTGGTTCATCCTTGTACTTTTTATCTTGGCAGGCTTCCCCTACTGACGCGAATTGGAAAATGTGGTTACCTGAACCAATCTCAGATGGCCCTTTAATCACAACATGTGATTCAATTTTACAGTTATCACCGATGACAACATCGTTGCCAATGTAACTATAAGGACCTACGGATACATTTTCGCCTAAACGCGCGCCTGACTCGATAATTGCGGTAGGATGAATAGACATTAAAACTCTCTTCTAGCACACATGATTTCAGCTGAGCACACGATGTTACCTTCAACTTTAGCCTCAGCACTAAACTTCCAGATATTACGGCGTTCTTTTACAAAATTAACGTGCAAATGCATTGTATCGCCAGGAAGTACTGGCTGTTTAAAACGTGCATTGTCGATCGCTGCAAATAAGTATAGTTCATTTTCACTGCGATTCTCGACAGTTTTAAAACCAAGTAAGCCCGTCGCTTGTGCCATTGCTTCTAGGATCAGTACTCCAGGAAAAATAGGCTGCTCTGGGAAGTGACCGGTGAAAATAGGTTCATTGATGGTCACATTTTTAATCGCATGAAGATGCTCACCCGGTTTATAGTCCACCACCTTATCAACCAATAACATGGGATAACGGTGTGGAAGAAGTTTTAAAATCTCTTGGATATCAAAGCTGTTTAATTCGTTAGCCAAAATAGCTTCCTTATTCTACATCAGTATCTTTAAGCTGTGCTGTTAGCAACTCAAGTGCCTTCAGACGCGACTTAAAGTCAGATAAATTGCGTAAGTGTGCAATCGACTTACGCCACTCTTTATTTGTTTGGTGAGGCAAACCAGAAGAGTAGATCCCAGGCTGCGTAATGCTTTTGGTCACCATACTCATACCGGTAATAACAACACCATCACAGACCTCATTGTGGCCGTTTATCGCTGACATACCACCTATCTGACAGTATTTGCCGATTTTTACACTACCCGCAAGTACCGTGCAGCCAGCTATTGCCGTGCCATAACCGACCTCAACATTGTGAGCAATCTGAATTTGGTTATCTAAAATAACATTGCTGTGGATGATGGTATCTTCAAGTGCCCCTCTATCTATAGAGGTGCTTGCACCAACTTCAACGCGGTCACCTATAATTACTGTGCCAACTTGTGGAATTTTAACCCACTCGCCTTTTTCGTTTGCGTAGCCGAAGCCATCACTTCCGATAACAGAACCAGATTGGAATAAGCAATCTTCACCAATCTGAACCTCATGATAGACGGTTACGTTCGCCCAGAGTTTAGTCCTTGTGCCTATTTTGGTATATTTACCAATAAAACAACCAGGCCCTATCTCAACACCATCACCAATCACTGCACCATCTTCAATAACAGCATTTGCACCCACACTGACATCTTTGCCTAGGGTTGCTGTAGCTGAAATAATGGCTGAATCATGAATACCATCTGCCGAGCGTGGCGTAGAATCTAACTTTTGCGCCAGCTTTGCATATGCAACATAGGGATCCGCAATAATAAGTTTGTTACCGGAGAAATATTCCGCATCCTTTTCGCTCAGGATCACGGCACCAGCAGCTGTACTATCGAGCTGACTACGGTACTTACTATTGGCTAAGAATGCGATTTGGTCTTCTTGCGCCATCGCCAAGGTGGCAATATTCCTAATTGGTTTATCGCCATCACCCTGTAGCTGAGCACCTAAGGACTCAGCTAGTTGAGATAAGGTGTAAAGTTTTGTCATTACTTGCTGCTAACCGCTTTTACCACTTCATCAGAAAGGTCGGCTACTTTATCAGGATTAAAGTAAATTGTCGTATCTTTTACTTTAACTTCGTCAAACTTACCTTTTTTAGCAACAGACTCAATTGCATCTACAATTAGCTTCTGTACTTTTGCAAGCTCTTGGTTCTGACGAACTTTAATTTCTTGCTCTAACGGACGACCTTTTTCAGCCAGTGTTTTCTGCATCCCTTGAATTTTTTCGCGTAGCGCTTCTTTTTGCTCTTCGCTCATCGTTGTTGACTCACGCTTGAACTTTTCTGCTTCAAAACGAATGTCACCTTGAATTTTTTCAAGCTCTTGACGACGCTCAGCAAATTCAGCTTGAAGTGTTTGCTCAATTTTCGCCATCTGTGGAATTTGTTTATACACTTCTTGCATATCTACAACTCCAACTTTATGTGCAAACGCACTACCTGATGCACCCATCATAAGTGCTGCTGTCATCGCTAATGTTGATGATTTGATAAATTTTTTCACAATAAAACTCCTTAGAATGTATTACTGATGTTGAAGCTGATCGTCTTCGTATCGTCTTCTTCTTCTTTTTTAAGCGGGTAGGCGAAACTGATCAGCATAGGTCCCATTGGTGAGATCCACTGAATCGATAGACCCGTTGACACTCTGAACCTCGTTGGATCAGAGAAATCAGAAAGTAATTTGTATTGATCTTCCGTCAAGTTGTTGTAGCGGTCTACATCAAATTCGGTATCCCAAACGTTGGCCGCATCAACAAAGAAGCTGGTTCTTACTGAACTGGTGTTTTCTTCATCTAAGAATGGCGTTGGCACAATTAGCTCAAGACCAGCAAGCGCTTTGGCATTACCACCAATACGGCCACCTAAAGATAACGTGTCGAACTCAGGGTCAGCACCGATACAGCTACCAGCACTACCGTCTGGTTTAGCTGTACCTGGTAGACATTTAGGCGCACGCTGAACCGCTCTAGGTAAAATAGTATTACGATCAAAACCGCGTAATTCTTGTTCAGAAATACGGAAGAATTCCTGGAATGGTAATACTTGTTCAAAACCATTGGTTTCGCCATAACCATTACCATAGCCTAAGCCTGCTCTTGCTGAGAATACCCAGCGGTGGTCGTTACTAATTGGCCAGTAAAAACGAGAATCATAGTTGATCTTAAAGAAGTTAAGATCCGAATTTGGTGTAGTCACACTTAGATTCACACTTTGGCGAGAACCAGCGGTTGGGAACATACCACGGTTAACCGTAACTCGTGACCAACCGGCACTTAGCTCATATTTCGTAAAGTCATAATCAGCATCTGGGTCACTTTCGTTTAAGAAGCTTTCACGTAGTACTCGAGTTTGCTCAAAGTCTGAAATTTGCGATAGGCTTTCTTCTATCCAACGAATACCAAAATTAACGCGGTTTATGGCATTGATAGGGAAACCAAAATTAGTACCTAAACCATAGCTCGTTGATTTATAGTCGACGATACCAAACTCACTGGCGTCAAACTTACTGTAGAAAATACTACTACCTTGTGACACACCATCTGGCGTAAAGTATGGATCTGTGTAGGAAACGCTATAACGCTCAGAGCCACGTGACGTGTTAATATTGAACGCCACTTGATTACCAGAGCCAAGGAAGTTTGATTCACTGACACCAATGTTAAATTGCAGACCCGCATAGGAGCCATACGCAACACCGGCTTGGAAGCTACCCGCAGGCTGCTCTTTTACGGTAAAGTCAACATCGACTTGGTCTTCTACACCCGGAATTGGCTTAACTTCAAACTCAACCGTTTCCATATATGGCAAGCGTTGTATTTGTAATTTAGAGCGTTCAAGGTTTTGATTAGAAAGCCAAGCGCCTTCTAGCTGAGTCATTTCACGACGAAGTACTTCATCCGCAGTATTTTGGTTACCGTTTACTACGATGCGACGTACATATACTCGCTTGCCAGGGTCGACAGACAACGTTAATTGTACTTCTTTATCTTCATCGTTAATTTCTGGCACGGTGCGAACTTCCGCATTGGCATAACCGAAGCGCGCAAGATAGCTCTTAATAAAATCTTCCGTTGCGGTCACTACCGAGCCATTGTAAAGCTCACCTGCACGCAGTGGCACGATTTCTTTAATCAGATCTTCACGCCCTAGTAAGTCACCAATAAAGTCAAACCCTTTGACAGTATATTTTTCACCTTCAGTGATATTCGCGGTAACGTATACCGACTCACGCTCTGGACTTACTGAAACTTGTGTCGAGTCAATATTAAAGCGCAAATAACCACGGTCTAGGTAGTAGCTGCGGATTTTTTCTAAGTCACCTTCAATGGTTTGCTTCTGATAACGGTCATTAGATAAAAAGCGCCACCAAGGTAAGTCTTGTTGTGACTCAATGAGATTAAGTAACTCTTCATCTGAAAACAGCTCATTACCAACAAGGTTGATTTGACGTACAGACGCGGCATCACCTTCTTCGAATTTAAGCTTCAACTTTACACGGTTACGAGGTAACTCAACAATACTTACTTCCACTTTCGCATTGTACTTACCAATACTGTGGAAAAACTCTGTGAGACCTTTTTCGATGCTATCAAGCACCGTCTTGTCTAACGGCTCACCTTGGCGAATGTTTTGCTGTTCTAAGCTTTCATTGAGCTGTTCATCTTTAATGTCTTTGTTGCCATCAAACTCAATAGAGCTGATTGTAGGACGCTCTTTGACTTTAAAGATAATTTGGTTGCCATCACGAAATACCGCGATGTTGTCAAAATGTCCTGATTTGTACAGCGCCTTGATTGTGCGTGAAATCGTAAACTGATCAATATTGTCACCAACGTTGATCGGAATGTGTGTTAATGCAGCACCTAATGCTACACGCTGCAACCCTTCTACTTTTAAATCTTCTACGATAAAGGAGTTTTGCCCTAAGGCAGCAAAACTAGCGCCCAGTAAACTGGTTACTGCAATGTGTTTTTTTATAGGCATTTTATTATCTTTATCCTTTACAACAATTTTGGCGCGATACGCTAAGGCCCATTACATCACAACATTCAAATGTTACAGCTTGTGTATTGTGTTTTCCGTTGTATGTTTAACCAAACCTGCAAACATTTAAACTGTATGTTATGTGCGCTTTTTAGCACCGCACGGCTTAAAGCCGGGAAACGTCATTAAATAGTGCAAAAAACGTTAAGGCAAGCAGAAGCGCAGCTCCTATCTTAAACCCAAACTCTTGTGTCTTTTCAGAGACTGGTTTTCTACGAATTAGTTCAATTAAGTAATACATTAAATGCCCACCATCTAAGACAGGGAGCGGTAATAAGTTAAAAACCCCTAAGTTAACGCTAATAAGCGCCAAGAAGCCTAAAAATGCAACTAAACCGTAACTAACGCTATTTCCAGCGCTTACCGCGATCCCCACCGGTCCACTTAAGTTTTTAACTGAGACTTGACCGGTTAGTAAGTTACCAATCATATCAAAACTAAGGGCAATGAGATCGTAAGTTTTACGAATGCCAAGCACCATACTATCTAGAATGCCGTATTGTCTAGTTTCAATATACCCATTCGGCCATTTTTCCATCACGGGCACTACACCAAGATAACCTTGGACAATACCATCGGGAGATGTTTTTGCTTGTGGAATAACAGTTAAGGTTTGAGTCTGACCATCTCTTAGAATATCGACAACCAATGACTGATTGGCAGATTTTTGCACCCGACTCACCAGCTGCTGCCAGGTCTCTAACTGTTCACCGTTAATTGCAACAACGGTGTCTTGTACCTTAAAACCGGCTTTATCTGCAGCGGCACCCTGTTCGATGTAACCCAACTGCAATGTTAGTGGTGGCCGATATGGCGATATACCAACTGACGTTAACGGCGCTTCATCTTGTTTATCTAGCTTCCAGTTGGACAAGGCTAATGTGCGTATTGCCAAGCTACCTTTTTCATCTTGTACTTTTGCAACTAAGCTAGGTTCACCGAGATGTGCCATCAGTTCAAAGGTGACATCTTGCCATGAATGTACTAACTCGTCGTTAAGTGCAATGATTTGGTCGCCAGATCTAAACCCCGCTTTTGCGGCGATACTTGCTGGTGTGATTGCACCTACGACGGGTTTAGCTGACTGCACTCCAATCATGTACATGGCTGCCAATGCGATGATGGCAAATAAAAAGTTAGCGATTGGACCTGCTGCTACCACAGCAATACGTGACAAGACCGGCTTATTGTTGAAAGCTAAGTGCTTTTCCTGCTCTGCGACATCATCAACACGCTCATCGAGCATTTTGACATAGCCGCCCAGTGGAATTATTGCGATGACATATTCAGTTTGGTGTTTGTCATACCATTTAAGCAAAGGCTTTCCAAAACCAATAGAAAATCGTAGAACTTTAACACCGGCTTTTCTGGCAACCCAAAAATGGCCATATTCATGCACCGTAACTAAAATCCCTAGAGCAAGAATAAATGAACCTAAGTGCCAGAAAAATTCAAACATAGTTACCTCAATGTTGTAATGATTTGCTTAGCTCGATAACGTGCAGCTTGGTCTGCTTCCATAATAGACTCAACGGATTCTAATACGCCAAGCGTGGTTTGCTCAAGTGTTAAGGCGTTCACTCGGTAGATGTCACAAAAGCCTATTTGTTTATCTAAAAAGGCTGCGACCGCTACTTCATTAGCAGCGTTAATCGTCGTTGTCGCAGCTTGACCACTACGACAAGCATCAATTGCTAATCGCAAATTTGGATAACGTTCAAAGTCTGGTTTTGTGAAAGTGAAATCAACTATTTGTGAAAAGTCCAAAGGCTCAACGCCCGCATCAATTCGCTCTGGGTATGCCAACCCATAGGCAATGGGTGTACGCATGTCAGGTTGCCCCATCTGTGCAATAACAGAACCATCACGATATTGCACCATAGAGTGGATCATACTCTGAGGATGGATCACCACGTCAATATCATCCGCAGAACAATTAAAGAGCCATTTAGCTTCAATAAACTCAAGCCCTTTGTTCATCATAGTTGCTGAATCAACAGAGATTTTTCGACCCATAGACCAGTTTGGATGGGCTACAGCTTCTTCAACAGTAACATTCGGTAGCGTCTCTAATGGCCGCTGCAAGAATGGTCCACCAGATCCGGTTAATAAGATTTTACTCACACCACTTTCGCACAGGGTGTTGCTTTGCCCTGTTTGTATTGAGTTTGGTAAACATTGGTAGATGGCATTATGTTCGCTGTCTATAGGGAGCAAAGTCGCGCCATGCGCTTTTACTTTATCCATAAATAGCTGACCACTCATAACCAAAGATTCTTTGTTTGCAAGCAGGACCTTTTTCCCTGCTTCAACCGCCGCTAGGGTAGGTAGTAAACCCGCTGCACCGACGATAGCGGACATCACAATATCAACATCATCATGTCGCGCCATATCTGCCATCGCGCTAACACCACTGAGCACCTCGGTAGCAGTATGAGCTAAGTGTTGAGCAAGCTGTTGAGCGGCCAGCTCAGAATTCATTACTGCATAGCGTGGTTGATATGCTAAACAAAGCTCTGTCATTTTCTCAACATTTTGACCAGCAACTAAGGCAAAAACGCGATACTGATGTGCATTTCTACTCACAACATCGAGTGTTGATAGTCCAATGGAGCCTGTTGCACCAAGTACGACCAAGCTTTGTTGATTCATAGTACAACCGTCCACGCGTAGCAAAATGCAAAAATCGGCGCTGCGGCAGTAAGACTGTCTATGCGATCTAAAATGCCACCATGGCCTGGCAAGCAACGACCAGAGTCTTTAAGGCCAACTTCACGTTTGAACATGCTTTCTAGTAAATCACCTACCGCGGAAAAAAGTGCAATAACCACAGTCATGACCGCATATATCGGCCACATATTCATATCAATCGCTGCAAAATGGCAGAAAATCAATACAAATAACACAGCGGTCACCAAGCCGCCAACTAAGCCTTCAATGGTTTTGTTTGGACTGACTTTGGGCATAAGCTTATGCTTGCCCAAGTTTTTGCCAGCAAAGTAAGCACCAATATCGGCACTCCAAACAATCCCTAGTACGACCATAATGAGCACCGAGCCAATATGCTCGCCTTCTTGGTATCCCGCACTTCGCATCACATTCAGCGCCAGCCAAAGCGGGATCAATGTTAATACTCCCGCGATTGAACGCATCATAATACCTTCGTTCCAAGCTCTCGCAGCACGAGGGTACTTTACCACCAAGAAAGTTGCGACTAGCCACCATGCAAACGCTAACGTAAAAACGTAATTTGCATCTGCAACTAAGCGCCCTTGTTGCCATAACTCTTGTATCGGCCAATGGCTATTAAGCACTAGTATCAATACAGCCATGACGCCTACAAAAGCAATTCGTTGACGCTTTTGACACAGACCAGCAAGCGCTGACCACTCCCATGCACCCAGTAAAACGATAAGTGCGGCAATGGTACTAAACATTGCCAACGGCGTATAAAACACCAAAAGTAGTGCCAGAGGTGCAAGCACAGCTGACGTTAAAATGCGTTGTTTTAACAAATTTGAACCCTTAACTTGTTGCGTCTTTCTCTGCAAGGAGTTGCTTAATTTGCTCTCCCGTACATCCAAAGCGTCGCTCTCTAGACACGTAACAAGCAATGGCTTCAGAGAATGCTTGCTCGTCAAAATCAGGCCATAGCGTGTCGGTAAAATAGAGTTCAGCATACGCTGCTTGCCAAAGCAAAAAGTTGCTAATGCGGAAGTCACCTCCCGTTCTGATCAACAAATCAAGACTTGCTTGGTCAGACATAGTCATTTGCTTGGTGAGTGCATCTTCGGTTATATCGCTGGCTTGCAATTCACCCGAGGCGACTTGCTGAGCGAGTTGTTGTGCAGCTTGTGTAATATCCCAACGCCCACCGTAATTTGCAGCAATGTTTAAGTTAAGCCCAGTATTGTTTTGGGTCAATGTTTGAGCTTCATGAACTCGCTGCTGAAGCGCGTCTGGAAAACGAGAAAGATCGCCAATAATGGTTAGCTTTACGTTGTTCTTATGTAATTTTTTAACTTCTTTAGACAGCACATAAATGAATAGCTCCATCAATGTGCTTACTTCGTCTTCTGGCCTACGCCAGTTCTCACTACTGAATGCAAATAGTGTCAAAGACTCTATACCCAGTTTGGAACAGAATTGCACAGCACTTCGGACAGAGTCCACACCCTTTTTATGCCCAAAGGCACGAGGGCGCCTACGAGCTTGAGCCCAACGACCGTTGCCATCCATTATTATCGCAACATGTTTTGGCAGTGACTGCTGAGAAATAACCTCTGCTTTTAAAACCATAATTCCAATTTTAGTGAAAAAAAAACGCCGCCTAGTATACCCTAGGCGCGCTTCAAACCTAATAAATTTGTCCTTGTACCTAGGCAAAAATGCGCTAACTGCTCAGAAACAAAACAGATTTTTCTACTTTGTTTTAATGAACTCTGTACACACCTGCTAGGTAAAAGACGCTTAGATTTCCATTAGCTCAGCTTCTTTAGCACTTAGCTGTGTATCCATTTCTTTGATGAACTTATCTGTTAACTTTTGAATTTCATCTTCAGCTTGGCGTGCTTCATCTTCCGAGATCTCTTTGTCTTTTAGTAAAGACTTTACATCACCGTTAGCATCGCGACGGATATTACGAACAGCAACACGACCACCTTCTACTTCACCACGTACGATCTTGATCAGATCTTTACGACGTTCTTCAGTAAGTGGAGGAAGCGGAACACGAATAACAGTACCAGCAGACATTGGGTTCAAACCTAAATCAGACGATAAAATTGCCTTTTCTACAGCTTGAGCTAGAGACTTGTCAAACACACTGATAGCCAGTGTACGAGAGTCCTCTGTGGTTACATTTGCTACTTGGTTTAATGGTGTATCCGCACCGTAGTAAGAAACAGAAATACCATCTAATAGCGCAGGGTGTGCACGACCCGTACGAATTTTAGAAAGTTGGCTTGCAAGAGCTGCCACACTTTTTTTCATGCGCTCTTGAGCGTCTTTTTTAATATCTTCGATCACAATACTTTCCTAGTCTGTTCTTGTTATGCCAGATTATACTCGCAATTTAGAGATTCGCTACTTCACCTTCACGTCGGTTAATTAGACTCCGTCATCTAAACTATGCGTTGCCAAAATCGACGTTAGATTATTCTGCAGCCTGAGAAGAGATCAGCGTCCCCTCTTCTTCACCCATGATGACATTTTTCAATGCACCTGGTTTGTTCATGTTGAATACGCTAATTGGCATATTGTGGTCACGTGCCAATGTAAAAGCGGCTAGATCCATCACTTTCAATTCTTTGTCGATAACTTCGTTATACGTCAACGTGCGGTATAACGTTGCCTCTGGATTTTTCACCGGATCGTCGCTAAATACACCTTCAACTTTGGTAGCCTTAATTACCGTATCAGCTTCAATTTCGATACCACGCAAACATGCAGCCGAGTCGGTTGTAAAGAATGGGTTGCCCGTACCTGCAGAGAAAATAACCACACGGCCAGACTTTAACAAGCTGATTGCTTCAGCCCAGTTGTAAGCATCACACACGCCATTTAATGGAATAGCAGACATCAGGCGTGCATTTACAAAAGCACGATGTAGCGCATCACGCATCGCAAGCCCATTCATAACCGTTGCTAGCATTCCCATGTGATCGCCAACAACACGGTTCATGCCCGCTTCAGCAAGTGAACCACCACGTAAGAAGTTACCGCCACCGATAACCAAACCCACTTCTACGTCGAGCTCTACTAACTCTTTGATTTCTTGTGCCATACGATCCAAAACTTTTGGATCAATACCAAAGCCTTCATCTCCCATTAAAGCTTCACCACTAAGCTTTAAAAGAACGCGTCTAAAAACAGGTTTTTTATTGATAGTCATAATATCCGGGCCAATTAAAAGTGAGGTAAAAAATAACCGCGCTTATGCTAGACATAAATGCGCGGTTATTTTAGAGAATTTTCAGCAATGACGCAAAGCTAATGTCAGCTTTTACGTCATTAGGCATCACCGTTGGTGATTACTCGCCTTTCGCCGCAGCGATTTGTGCTGCAACTTCAGCTGCGAAGTCTTCTTCTTTCTTCTCGATACCTTCACCTACTTCTAGGCGAATGAATGAAGAAACAGATGCACTCTTCTCTTTAAGGTAGTCACCTACTGATTTCTTAGGTTCCATGATGAAAGCTTGACCAGTAAGAGAGATCTCACCAGTGAACTTCTTCATACGACCAACAACCATTTTTTCAGCGATTTCAGCTGGCTTGCCTTCGTTCATTGCGATTTCAACTTGAACCGCTTTTTCTTTTTCAACTACTTCAGCCGGTACATCTTCTGGGTTTAGGTAGTCAGGCTTAGACGCAGCTACGTGCATAGCAACGTGCTTAAGTGTTTCTTCGTCAGCTTCACCTGCAACAACAACACCGATGCGCTCACCGTGACGGTAAGCAACTAACTTTGCACCTTCGATGAATTCAACACGGCGGATGTTCATGTTCTCACCAATTTTAGCAACTAGTGCAACACGCGTTTCTTCGAACTTAGCTTTAAGCGCTTCGATGTCTAGCTTTTCAGCTAGTGCAGCGTCAGCAACTTCATTAGCAAAACCTAGGAAGCTTGCATCTTTTGCTACGAAGTCAGTTTGACAGTTAACTTCAACTAGTGCAGCAACGCCTTCGCTTTGCTTGATGATGATAGTACCTTCAGCAGCGATGTTACCTGCTTTTTTAGCAGCTTTTGCAGCACCACTTTTACGCATGTTTTCGATAGCTAGATCGATATCACCGTTAGTTTCAGTTAGTGCTTTTTTACAATCCATCATACCAGCGCCAGTGCGCTCACGAAGTTCTTTTACTAGGGCAGCAGTTACAGCCATTAGAATATCCTCAAATCTGAATTCAGTTCTTGATAAAACCAACCTTTAAGTTGGCTGAATATCAAATCAAGTACAGCACGCCTCAATTTGATAAAAATCCGTTATCTTTCAAGGTCTGCTTGGCAAACAACGGGGTAAGCAGTCAATCGCTTATAAAGAATATCAAGTCTTCACCAAAAATTTGATGAAGACTTGATGACAGCTAATACCTAATCAGGTAATTACTCAGCTTCAACGAAGTCGTCGTTTTCTGCTTGAGCAACGATGTTGCTTTCACGGCCTTCAGTGATAGCCGTTGCTACTGCACCAGTGTATAGCTGGATTGCACGGATAGCATCGTCGTTACCTGGAATGATGAAATCAACACCATCTGGGTTAGAGTTAGTATCAACAACAGATACTACTGGAATACCTAGGTTGTTAGCTTCACGGATAGCGATGTGCTCGTGGTCAGCGTCGATAACGAAGATAGCGTCAGGAAGACCGCCCATATCTTTGATACCGCCAAGGCCTTTTTCAAGCTTTTGCATTTCACGAGTAAGCATTAGCGCTTCTTTCTTAGTAAGCTTCTCAAAAGTACCGTCTTGGCTTTGAGTCTCAAGCTCTTTAAGACGCTTGATTGATTGACGAACTGTTTTCCAGTTAGTCAACATACCACCTAACCAACGGTGATTTACATAGAACTGCTCACTTTGGATAGCCGCTTCTTTAACTGCTTCGCTTGCAGCGCGCTTAGTACCTACGAAAAGGATTTTACCTTTGTTTGAAGCAACGTTCGAAAGAAACTTAAGAGCGTCGTTGAATAAAGGTACTGTTTTTTCTAGGTTGATGATATGAACGCGGTTACGTGCACCGAAGATGAACGGCTTCATCTTAGGGTTCCAGTAACGTGCCTGGTGACCGAAGTGAACACCAGCTTGAAGCATATCGCGCATTGAAACGTTTGCCATTGTATATTTCCTCTAATAGTTTAGGGTTAGGCCTCCACATATCCCATAGCACCAACACGAAGTTTTTAAGCTACATGCACCCAAGTGTATGTGTCGATATGTGTGTGTGTTAATATTAATTAAGTGTGTTGTCTTAACTACAAACATTCATATTCACCAAGTGATGAAGAATTATTTGTAAAAAGACGGCGCGCTTTATACCATATATAAAGAATTAACTCAATCTTATGCGTAAAATTTGTGCATAATGAATGTTCATCTAAATTGACTTGGAGTCTAAATGAGTGCAGTGATCAAAACCCCTGAAGAAATCGAAAAAATGCGTGTTGCCGGGCGCTTAGCCGCGGAAGTACTGGAAATGATCGAGCCGTATGTTAAGCCAGGGGTGACCACAGACGAATTAAACACCATTTGTCACAATTACATTGTTGATGAGCAAGGAGCTATTCCTGCGCCACTAAATTACCACGGCTTTCCAAAGTCAATTTGTACCTCAGTTAACCACGTTATCTGTCATGGTATTCCAAATGACAAGCCGCTCAAAGAAGGTGATATCATCAATATAGACATTACCGTTATCAAAGATGGTTATCACGGTGACACTTCAAAAATGTTTTATGTAGGCACACCGACTATCCAAGGTAAACGCCTAAGCGAAATTACACAAGAGAGCCTATATCTTGCAATAAAAATGGTAAAACCAGGCGCTCGTTTGGGTGATATTGGCGCTGCAATTCAAAAGTATGCAGAAGGCTTTAACTATTCTATCGTTCGCGAAACTGCGGACATGGAATTGGTAAAGAGTTCCACGAAGAGCCACAGGTAATGCACTATGGTAAGCCAGGTACTGGTGAAGTGCTTAAAGCGGGCATGTGTTTGACCATTGAGCCTATGGTCAATGCAGGTAAGCGCCAATGTAAACTACTTAAAGATGAATGGACAGTTGTAACTAAAGACCGTAGCCTTTCAGCTCAATGGGAACATACTCTGTTAGTGACTGACAATGGCGTTGAAATATTAACGCTGCGCAGTGACGAAACGATTGATAGAGTGATCGAACACACAGCGTAAATTACTAATAACAACAGTAATAAACCCGAAGCCAGCGCTATGTCGTTGGCTTTTTAATTTCTCTCACTGGCGATGATTTTCTGTTGCTACAAATTTGCATTCTACCAGTTTGCTAATTCAAAATGAAAAGTAGCTTTATCATCACCAGTCTCTGAGCGCTCTCAGCTTAGGATACAACCTAGTCTAACATCTCCCTCTAAATTCTATCCAGATACCACCGACATACGACCGTCTTCCAAAAAGGATAACAGTGTTTGAGGGTGTTGGCGATTTTCATCAAATAAGTAACTATACTTTTTTAGTATGGCTTTTCTAGCTTGCTCATCCTTAGCCATTGCCATTTCATCTCTGAATGGTTGCGACTCCATGAGACCCTGATATTGGCTGGCAATACCAATGGTTGCTCGCACAGCATTGAGCACTTCAGGCTTTGCTTCAAACGCAGCGATTAATTCATCTTTGTATTTGTAATCCTTCGGCAAAACAAGCTTCCCCTCATCATCAAAGGTAATGCTTTTTGGCGGAATAGGGATATCGTGTTCAGCGAGTAAGGCTTTTACTTTCATCTCAGAATAGGCTGACAAATTATCAACATTTTGCTTAGTCGGTAAGATAAGCACAGCTTTAGTTAAGGCTGTACTTCCAGGCACATTAGCCGCGGCTTTAAAGTGATTATCTAAGTTTAGGGCTGTCTTCCCTTCATTTGTCATCATAGTGTAATAGCTGTTACTGCTCGTTGCAGCCTTGCTTTCGCCGTTCTCACTGCCAGCGTGAGCCGCTGACAGTGCCGTGGCAAAATCACTCTGAGCAGAATATTGCTTACGGTGAGCAGATTGATTTAGTGTGGCAGCTTGTGTTTGCATGGTTTGCGTAATATTCATACTAATCCTTTTGTGTTGAATGTATTCATCTTAAAAAACAAGCAACCTTCAAGCCAGAAATAACACTTCAACAAAATCCTATTAAAACCTTTAATTACAAAGGTTTAAACTTCACAAGCTCCACGCGGTACAATATCAATGGTAACATTAAGCGGCAAACATTCTCCTCATCACCGCAAACATGGTAATACTCATGATCAACTTTCTTATCAACCGCCTTTTGCTGCAATCCGAGGTACTCTCAAACAATCAAAACCGTCTCCAACTCCTTTTCGCGCTCTTTGGTCTAACATCATTGTGCAATCTTAATTATTAGCAAGCGAGCTATATAGTAAATTAGTATTAACCTCAATATCGAGATAAACGTTTCTATCTCTGAAACTAAATTTAACAAATACAACACCCTACAGCATCACAACTAACAATCACTTCGATATAAAAACTGCCTCCTTGTACCCCACCAGAAAAATAACTTAATAAAAATTTAATGCTTAAAAATTAGAACCTTAATCTTTAAGATTTAGATAGCACTGGTCAAACCAGCCTGCGCAGTCAAGCGCAAAAAAAACACCATCAAGACGTCTAGACACAATATGTAATCAATTGATTAAATAATTTGACCATTGTGAAAAAAAAAGACCATTATCTGCATAAGTAAACAAAAGAAACACATTGAATACAAAATGAAACAAAATTGTTAAGGAAAGCAGCCATGTCAAACACAAATAACGAGCTGATTGTAGTAACGTCCGCGATAATGCAACTAAAAGCAGCCGCAAAATACAAGAATTTTAATCATGATACGTTTCAGAGCGTCATGTCTTTTGCCAACAATTCCGGCCTGTATATCGCGTTAGTAAAGAAAAAAGAAAGAAAAGTAGTCTCAGACATCAATATATCAGCTTGCAGCCAATTAGTGAAAAAATTACAAGAAATGATTTACAACGATGAGTTCCCGCTGGAAGAGTTACGCGATGTCTGTAAAACCAGCAGTATTTTGTCCGACGTAGCACTTTATGGTCAGGACGATCCCAGTGCTGCATTTATGTTGCTGGTCATTTTCCAAAATAGCCTTTCTAGCACTTTGACACCCGCATCATACCTTATTGATTTGATCACTCCTTATTTACACAAAGCATATACCACAAGCCTAGAACCTAAATGGGCGGAGCAACACCCGCTAGATGCTTTGACAGCAAGAGAGAAAGAAGTATATGACTGGCTTTCGGCAGGAAAAACGAATAGAGAAATAGGCCTTATTCTTGGGATCAGCCCTTTCACAGTGAAAAATCATGTGGCGAGTATTTTAGATAAGCTCAATGCTCCAAACCGCTCTGCGGCCTTAGCACTGTGCAACTAGCGCATAAAGAAGCCCCTATATGCTGGATATGGGGCTTCAGAGGGGAAATTATTATTCAGAGGCTTTTTTATTCACATTGCAACCCATCTCTGAGCCACCTTTACATAATTAAAGAAATACAGACTTTTCGACATAAGATTTTAAGTCGCCATTAGTGCTTTACGGGCATATTTGCCGTTACGTGTTAATGGCAATTGTGACCAGATCTGTAGCCTGTCAATCAACATGTACTTTGGTAACAACTTTGCACAATACATTTTCAATTCAAGCAAGGTCGGTGCTTTTTCCTTGATTGTAATGTGGGCATGTAATTGTTTGTCTTCATTTAGTACTACAACACATTCTGCTACGTGCTTGTGTTGATTCAAAGCATGCTCTACTTCACCTAAATGAATGCGATAGCCCTTTACTTTAACCATATGATCTTCTCGACCGTTGTACATAAGTTCACCGAACTCGTTAAAGTAGCCTAGATCCCCTGTATTATAGTATTCACTATTCTGAGCAGTCTTTCCCCAGTATCCGGCAAATACGGTAGGTCCTGAAACACAAATAAAGCCCCGTAAACCTTGTGAAAGTTTGTCTCCTTGCTGGTTTCTAATGGTGATAACGCTGTTACTGGCGGGATAGCCAATAGGAAGAAGATCAGGAACATGCTTACCCACTTCATAGTAGGTGCACACATTAGTCTCTGTTGGGCCATAAAAGTTGTATAGTCGCGTATCCGGTAATTGTGCTCGTAATACTTTTAATGCTTTTATCTCGAACGCCTCTCCAGCAAAAATAACGTGTGTTAAGCGTTCACAGCGCTCGCCAAATAGCGGTTCTGCTTCTAACATAAGCTTAAGTGCAGTAGGCACTGAGTACCACACTGTTATCTTTTGCTGCTCAATGAAGTCGATTAACTGCTTTGGCACATAACTTAATAACTCAGACACCAAATGTACGCTTGCACCAGACAGTAAAGACACATAAATATCGAATACTGAAAGGTCAAAATGCCATGGAGCATGGTTTGCAAACCTATCTTGCTCACTCAAGGTGAGCTTTTCTTTCGCCCAACCAATAAATGCTAGCGCATTTTCATGGGTTATCTGGACACCTTTTGGTGTACCTGTAGAACCTGATGTATACAACATATAGGCTACGGCCTGCGGATTGACCTTTACAGGGGATGAAAGCCTCGTCGCTTGCATCGCATCATTCCAGCAAGTCAATGACGAAATAAGTTCAGCTTTGCCATAGTACTCTTCATTCAGCACAATAACTTGGCACTGAATCGAAAAGTCGCGAGTGCACTGATCTAACTGCTCAGCTGAGGTAATTAATACACTAAGCTGGCAATCCTTTCTTATTTCCTCAACACGCCGAATTGGGTTTGCAGGGTCTATTGGCACGTAAATCGCGCCAATATGAGTAACAGCAAGCATAGCAGCGAGGGCACGGCATGACTTGTCTACCCATAAGCCAACACGGTCACCAGAGCGGACTCCCAAACGCTCTAAATGTCCTGCAAAATGGAAGACCGCTTCGCACAACTCATCATAATCCATGCTTAACAAACCATCATGAACAGCCAACTTGTGTTCACCTGCAATAGACTTACCTTGGAGTAAAACCTCATTTAGATTTTTCATAGTAAGCCCAGCCTGTTACATATTAATTCTCTTTGAATATCAGACGTGCCAGAAAAAAGTACTGACCCTAACGCATCCTTAATGCTTCCATTTACGCCGCCTTCATCAAGATAACCCAGTGCTCCATGTATTCTAATCACATCTAATCCTGATTGGACGAAAGCTTCACTGATGGCGAGTTTACTCATGGCCACTGCTTTGGTGTTGTCTACATCTTGCGACTTCTGCCAAGCGGCAAAATAAAGTAATAATCTTGCGCTTTGAAGTCTCACTTCCATATCGGCGATACGGTGTGATACCGCCTGAAATTTACTTATCGTCTTGTCGCCCTGCTTTCGCAAGTTTGCATACTCAATACAGCAGTCTATATCGCGTTGCATCACACCAATAAATAATGCAAATAAGCAACAGCGTTCCCAATCCATTGATGCCGCAAATATCCTCGCACCTTGGCCTTCGTCACCTAATACGTACTTTTTGTGGACTTTCACATCATCAAAAAAAACCTGATTTAGCTGAGCCGAGTGCAAACCCAGCTTTTTATAACTATTACCTACCTCTATTCCTGGTAAGTTAGCGGGGATAACAAATGCTGTCTGACCGAGGTACCCGTACTTAGCATTGGTCGTTGCATAGGCAATAAAGTAGTCAGCAACACTGCCATTGGTCACATAGGATTTTGCTCCTTTGATGATATAATAATCACCCTCAAGACGTGCAGTTGTCGCTAACTTCGCGATATCGGAACCTGCTTCTGCTTCTGATATCGCATTTGCAGCAATTTTTTCTCCTGTGGTGAGCGAAGGTAATAGCTCTTGCTTTATCTCCTCACTACCATGTTCGTAAATTGGCATGACACAAGCAAAAGTATGTGCGGCTCCTGCAAACAATAACCCTGTGTCTGCACCGCCTTGCCCTAACCCTTCTAATACTTTTACTGTCGTTAAAATATCTAGGCCAGAACCACAAGGTGAGTATTTACTGTCGACAGGTAATCCAAAGTAACCGAAATCACCTAAAGATTTCCATAAATCAAACGGAAATTCCCCTGCTTTTTGGGTGGTAGACCTTAAGTCAGACGAATAACTTAAAGCATGCTCAAATAATGACAGCTGTGCCTCATTCCATTCAAAATTCATTTGTATCCCCTACTTGTTATACGTTATTGGGTAATTCCCTTAACTTGCCATTTGTTTACGGTCGTATTCTTCAATCGCATTTCTAAAGATGGCAGGCGCTTTCCACCCTTCACAATCAAAACAACAGCCACCGAGCAGACGGATAACTTCATCTCTGAGGTCTGGGTTTTGCATTTGATAGCCAAAGAAAATAGGGTAAATCCAAAAATAGCGGATCAGATCAGCTGCAATCTGCTGGCCGCCATTACTCCAATCACGATAAGCATAGAAAGGCGCTTTCCAATCCTGCCCAGCAACAACCTGTGCAATTGCTTCTGCAGCTCGGATCCCTTCTTTCATCGCGAATGACACACCGTAAGAGAAAATGGGATCTAAGAACCTATGTGCATCACCGATACACATCCAACCGTCACCTACAAATGGCTCAATTCTGTATGAGAAATCAGCCATTGACTGAGAGTCACCTTGACGTTCAGCATTTTTAAAGCGTCGCTTAAGTTCAGGACTAATATGATCCATTCCCCATGCGATCGCATCATCTGGGTTTTTACACTCTTTGTAATAAAGATCTTTTGGAATAACCACACCCAAGCTGTCAGTATCTGGTGAAATTGGGATGATCCAAGACCAGTGATACTGCTTTGAATACAGTATGGTGGTATTGGTCGAAAATGGTGGCAAGTCTCGCTCCACACCTTTGTAGTGAGCAAATGATGCAATTTGTTGTGAGAAAAACTCGATTTGTCGTTTTCCAGCCACGCCTTTTCTCGATAAGAAAGTATTCTGACCGCTGGCATCAACCAATACCTTTGACCTAACTTGGTGTTCGACGCCATCGGCTTTGTAAAGCGCACCGACCACTTTCTCTCCATCTTTAATCACATCAGTGACCATACCAAGCTTATACTCTACTCCATGCTCAACGGCTTTGCGCTTGATCATATCGTCAAAGTCACTTCGACGTACTTGCCACGTGGGTGCAAGAATAGGGATGAAGAATTCATTTTTTGACAGTGAGCCAATTACGTTTACGCCCGGTTTGTCAGGAAAGCCCGCAGCATCCATATCCTCCGCTAAACCTAAGTCACGGATAATTTGTCCTGCATTTCCTGTTAACGACTCACCGATATGGAACCTTGGAAATTGCTCTTTCTCAATACACAAAACAGATAGGCCTTTCTTACGGCATTCTATTCCACACAAGCTACCAGCAGGTCCACTACCGATAATTACCACGTCATAATGTGTAAATCCGTTCATTACATTGCCACCTTATTTAAAAAATCTTCAACTACCCATACAAACTCTTCTGGTCGCTCTGAGGCAGAAAAGTGTCCACAACGTGATAAACGCGTAACCGTCGCATTTTCAAGGCGCTCGGCTGCTTTTTCACTCCACTCAGGGGGAATAATTTGATCATGGTTACCGGCAATAAATAAAGTAGGTACCTTCACGTCATCAAACGTAGTTGCCATTGATTTACGTGCATATTCATCGAGGAAAGAATGATATGCAGGGCGAGAAAGTACATCATTAAGTAAGTCTTCCAGAGCCGGTGTCATTTTTGGAGGATGGTAGTACGCAGCAGCTAAAAATTGTTCTGGGTTTGAGGACATTTTCTTCAGATCACCCCACCAGCTCTCGACATCATCAACCAAACCAAAGCCTGTACAAACTAGTGCTTTGACTTTATCAGGATAACGACGTGCTACTTCTGTTGCGATCATGCTACCAGCTGAGTTGGCCACTAATACCCACTCCTGCTCTTCCAACGTTTCTAGATACTGTAAGGTAAACTCTACATGGTCTACGTATGATGGTGCTTCGTTTTGACTCTGACTCAAGCCAAATCCTGCTAAGTCTAATGCCACTGCATTATGACGACCTTGCAAAGAGCGCAATGTTGAAGACCATGAGGTTGAAGGGTTACCAAGTGCCGGAAGCATGATCCACAAAGGGCCTTTGCCTTTGACTCGTAGCGTATGCTGTTTAAATCCATTGCCTGCATCCACAAGTTCTCTTTGGATCCCGTAGCTCTCTTGTAGACAGACTAGACGCTCCAACTCTGATACATCATCATTGCGCTCAGTGTTATCAACTCCAGATAACGATTTAATTAACAGTGAAAGTGTTTTTATATTTTCAAAATGCACTGGTGTAATATTATTCTCAGGGATTTTTGCACCGTAACGTTGATCGACATGTGCAAGTAACCGAACCATAGATAGAGAATTTAATATACCAAGTTCAAGCAATGGTGTATTTTCATCCAAATCTGGCGCAGCACCTTCGAGTAGATCGTTATTTATAAAGTCTATTAATTCTTTTTCCACCTTTTAAAACTCCATTAGATTAAAATTCAAATAAAACAATATAGAAATATTAAAACAATAAAATAGCCAAGTGGGACTATAAAATTAGTTACATCGGACTATATGAAAAAACAAACTAACAGGTAATTTATTAGTTCTTATTTTAAAAATTAATAATGGAGTTACTATGCTAAAAATCACATTTATTCAGCATGACGGTGAAACCATCGAGACCGAAGTGGAGCCAGGTATGTCTATTATGCAGGCTGCAATAGAAAACCTAGTGGAAGGTATTGAAGGAGAATGTGGTGGTTCGGGAAGCTGTGCAACCTGTCATTGTTATTTGTCAGAACAATGGTCAGATAAAGTGACGCAACCTGACAATAATGAAAGTCAAATGCTGGAAATGGTTAACGATACAACAGCTTTTAGCCGCCTAAGTTGCCAAGTAAAAATTACCAAAGAGCATAATGGATTAAGCGTTACGCTGCCCGAGTCTCAATATTAAAAAAGGAAGCACAATGAAAAGGTGTATTATCGTTGGTGGTGGCCATGCTGGAGCAGAAGCCGCTTTTGAGCTGCGCAAAAAAGGCTGGCAAGGAGAAATCATCATAGTCAGTGCAGAGAGTTATTTACCCTATCATCGTCCTCCTATTTCAAAAACTTATTTAACGGGAGAGACACCTCTCAAGCGGCTGTACATTAAACCAGCGGCGGCCTACGAAAAAGCAAATATCAGTATCAAGTTGACAGCACAAGTAGTTGATATTAATGCACTAAAACATACTATCACTTTAGATTCAGGTGAGTTACTTAATTATGATAAATTGATCCTATGCACAGGTTGTAGTTCAAGAAAACTGACTGTGCCAGGCGCTGAACTTGGCAATGTATTCTCAATTAGAACATTAGACGACATCGAACATATTGCACGCGCACTTGGGAGTAACCAGCCCCCTAAACATATCGTCATGATTGGTGGTGGGTATATAGGCTTGGAAACTGCTGCATCTTTTAAAAAGCTAGGCCATCACGTCACTATTTTGGAGAGAGGCAACCGCATTTTAAATCGTATTGCAGCCGAACCCATTGCCGCCCATATCACAAAACTACATCAGTCTCAGGGCGTCAGTATTTTCACCGACAAAAGCGTCATCGCATTGACTGGAGAGAAAACTGTGCAAGCAGTTCATTGTAGTGAAGGAGAATCTTTTAAAGCAGATATCGTTGTGATCGGCATAGGTGCAGAGCCAAACACTCGCCTAGCAAACCATGCTGGCGTCATGACAAAGCAAGGTAGAATAGAAGTCGATCAGCAAGGAAAAACCTCTGTGCCTGATATTTATGCGGCTGGTGATTGCACTGTTGGTATTGAGCCCTTTAGTGGCCAAAATACCACTTTAGAGTCTGTACCTAGTGCTGTGCAACAGGCCAAAATGGTAGCAGCAGCGATATGTGACGTCCCCCAACCACAAATACAAGTGCCGTGGTTTTGGTCTGATATCTTTGATTGTAAATTACAAATAGCTGGTTTGTATCAAGGTTACGACACGGTAATTGAGAGAGTGTATAACTGCGATAGTAAGAGCTACTGGTATGT
Organism: Pseudoalteromonas sp. PS5; assembly: GCF_004103255.1. NCBI lineage: Bacteria > Pseudomonadati > Pseudomonadota > Gammaproteobacteria > Alteromonadales > Pseudoalteromonadaceae > Pseudoalteromonas > Pseudoalteromonas sp. PS5. The sequence continues at coordinate 12,766 of NZ_RCSQ01000083.1, read as the reverse complement.
AAAGTCTAATAAAATAATTGCGGTTACTTGCATTAATTGTCCTTCTGACTTTCAAGCTGGTAAGAAAATTCTAAAAGAAAATATTACTATCTCTTTATCAGAATTAAAAAATGTAGTTAACCCAATTATACCTAACACCAGTCCTGTACCAGCTTAATACTCTGCTGGAAGTATATAACTATCGCTTCCAGCATTAGCTCCTAGCTTATACCATTTATAAATAGGCTATAAATATAGTCTGCCCACTCATCACCAAAGACTTGATCATCACTAATATTCCAAACACCCTTTCTAATATCATCAAGTAGAAAGGGTGATATAATCAAAGAAACCAAATTAAATGCTGCGAGATTTGCTTTTACTTCATCTTCAATAGAGGTTTCTTTCATGATTAGTTTAGGTAGCAATTCAGACACTTTACCAGGAAAAGCATTGATAAAAGCGTCACTCAATGGTGTTGATTTAAACATAACCTCTTCTTTTAAAATCGAAACCACTGCTGGGTTAAAATTTACAATATCACTTAATGATATTATAAATTCGTATAACGGCCTATTTTCACTCTCTATTTTTTCAAGCTTATCCAGTAAAGGGGCTGACAAGCTTTCAACAACTGCAATAAATAGATTTTCTTTGCTGCCAAAATAATATTTTATCATTGCTGAGTTTAGCTGTGCCTCATTTGCAATGTCTCTGATTGTAATTTTACTATATGGTTTATTGTCTAGTAATGACTTTCCTGCCTCTATTAATTTACTTTTTTGTTTGGCTTGTCTTTCACCGTCAACCGGACGACCCTTTTTTGTATTCTTCATAGGTAGATTCTTGTTATTATTATAAAACTAGTGATAATGTAAATAAATATGATAGCTTGTTGAGCCAACCTCAGCCGCTATTAATAGCAATAAAAAGCTAACGAGTTGGCCGACGCTCACTTTTGAGCAAACGTATGCACCGAGCGGCGCACCAATAACCACAATGGGAATGGCAGCCAACAGGTAGCCCTGTATTTGATGGTCAATTACATTTAAATGCCATGCGTTAATAACACTCCCCAGTACAGATACAAACGCCATAACAATAACAGAGGTTGCTGTCGCTTTTTTCATATCCGCATGACAAAAAATAACTAAAAACGCGAATAGTATGATGTCCGAGCCAGACCCCACGAGTCCGCTTGCAATGCCGCCAATCAAGGCAACCATCATAATCTGACGTTTTTTAGGTTGTATTGAGAAACATGTCACTTGATGGTGTAACTTTCCTCGGATCCTGTAGATCATTGTGATAGCAAAACAAAGCAATAAAAAGCTAAAAATAGCTTTGACAATAGTGCTTTCAACTATCGGAGCCAAAATGATTAAACTCAGTGCAATACCTACTGCCGACATCGGCAAAGCGACTAAGACTTCACGTCGGTAGTAAGGTATACCACGAGAAATAATGGTTAATGCCGCCGCAGTCATACCAAAACTCTGTATCGCTAGAGAAAATACTTTCGCTGTGTACGGTTCAATATTAAGTACTTTAGTCATAATTGGAAACGCGACGGCACCACCGCCTAGCGCCGTACCACCAGCCACGAATGAGCCAAATACCATAGTCAAGGCAATTTGAAACTCACTCACGATTTGATATAGCGCAGAGCTAAATCCTTGCAGCCATATTAGTGACAAATAAACCAATAGGGTGAAATATAAAGGGAAATAGCTTGTTCGGTATAATTTATTTAAATAGACCATTTTTATTTATAAAATTTCAAAAATATAAATAAATACTACACAACAAATATAAATAAAAAATAGTCAATGTGGACCATGTTGACTAACGCCACATTCAACTCACTTTTAAGCTTTGAATAATAGTAAGAACTCTTTTTTTATTTTCATCGCTTCAACCTTTATATCTTCATCAGCATTTTCCAAGGTGCGGGCGAGGATTGCATTAAAAAAACAGTTACTTTTAGAACGAGAAATAATAAATTCTGCAGCATCACTAGGGTCTACTGCCTTCAATTCCCCTTTGTCAATCTCAACGGCAAGTGAATTAGCAAGCTTTGAGACTCCTTTTCTAGGCCCAAACCGTAAAAATGCTTCTCCTATCTCATCAAAGTGTCCAGAATAGTAAATAGCATTTCTTAGCAAGTTTACATACCATGGATCGGTGATAAAACTGATGTACTCAAAAGCCTTTTTGTAAATAAAGTCCTCTAATGTTTGCTTGTCACCACGCGGTTCAAACATCTTTTCTATCTGCTTTTCACACTCACCAATTAAGATAGCGACAAACAACTTTTCCTTCGTTTTATATCTAGAATAAATAGTCGGCTTACTCACTTTAGCTGCTTTGGCGATGTCATCGACTGATACACCATCCAAACCATTTTTGATAAAAAGTTTGGTTGCCGCATCTTTGATAGCCTTGTCTTTTTGTTCTGCTCTGGTACTCAAATATTTTCTTCTCCCGATGATGTGAGTGGCTGCTCATTAATCTCAATGCTATTGCTGGCATCACGATGAAAGACTTTTTCTTTACTGGTTAGAATTTCATATAATACTGGGATCACAAACAAGGTTAATGGCGTCCCGATCCCTAACCCAAACGCAATAGCGACAGCCATGGAAAAAAACAATACATCATTGCCCATAATGAGTGGCAATAACCCCACTATTGTTGTAATTGATGTGATCAATATTGGTCTCATCCTTACACTGGCCGCCTCAACAAGTGCTTCTCTACACGACACACCGGTGTTTTTACGTTCAATGTCGGCACGGTCAATCAACACAATTGCATTATTGATAATGATACCCGCAAGCGCGAGTAAACCAAGGATCACAATAAAGCCAAACTCTCCTCCCATCAGCTGTAGTCCACTGCCTGCACCAAATACCACCAAAGGTATGGTCAACAATATGACTATTGGTCGCCTAAATCCACCAAACTGTGAAATCAATATCAAGACGATGATACAAAATGCCAATGGAAAATTAGCCGCCAACGCCGCTTTTCCTTTTTTAGAATCTGCAATGATACCATCAAATTCAATGGAGTAACCCTCCGGTAGATGCGCATTTAGCTCTGTGATTTGCTTCTGTACCATCGGCGCAAGATCTTCTGGTGAATATTTCAAATTACGCCCTTCGATTGTCACCGTAGGTATACCATCTTCTTTTTCAATGACTGGAAACCCTGTTTCATAACTCACGGTAATGAGTTGTTCCAATGGAATTGGTTCACCTGAAAGAGGTGAAATAATTGTCTCCGCTTTTAATGCAATCACATCTAGATGTTCAGCTCCTCTTAATACCACCGGCACGTTGTCATCGTCCTGCCTAGATACAGACACAACCGTGCCATTCAAAAACTGAGAAATAGTAGTAAGGACTTGAACCTCTGAAATGCCAGCTTGCTCTGCCAATATCTTGTTGACACTAATATTGGCTCTTGTCGACAAATTGAACCAATTTGACCAAATGTGGATCATATCAGGATATGCTTCAAACATTTTGATCACTTGCTGTGATCCGTTAAAGACTTGGGCGTAATCAGGGCCTTTATACTGGACTTGTAACACTGTCGGATCAGAGGGACCTGTAAACATCCCGGATACCCTAAATTGCACATCAGGTATCACAAGCTTGGCAACCTTTCTAAGCTGCACTAATGTTTCCTCTACCGCTTCACGGGATGTTAAATCGATAAGCAAAAAGCCAACGTTATTTGCAGGGTCTAATGGCGCAAGGGAAAAAATAAACCTTGGTCCGCCAAATCCAACATATCCCATTACATGATTCACATAAGGAAAAGTGCCGTCATCATTAAGTGCTTCTGTCAGTTCTGTCATGGCCGCCTCTGTGACTAAGGTAGAGCTTCCCGCTGACGTATTGATATAAGCTAAGAGTTGATGCCGCTCGCTGGATGGAAAAAATTGCTTTGGCGTTGATGAAATTAGCTTTACACCGACAAAAAATAGCGCCAGCGCACCCAATATCACCCATTTTTTATGGTTAAGTGCAAGCGTTAGTAACGTTCGGTATTGTGTTTCCAGCTTTTTAAATACTCGCGTGACCGATGTTGTTTGTACCGGCTTTTTAGAGACAAAGAAGTAGCACATAGTAGGGGTAACTGTCATCGCAAATAACCATGAAATTGCCAATGATATCAATACTACCAGTGAGATATTCCGAGTGAACTCACCAGCCCCATGTTCAGCCATCATCAACGGAATGAATACAATCACTGTCGTTGCTGTTGAAGAAAGTAGCGGTAATGCTAGTTCTTTGCCGACTTCAGCTAACGCGTGATATTTATCTTGGTGTTCTTCGTACCGTCGTTTAAATTGCTCTGCCACGACAATTCCATTATCCACAAGCAAACCTAGCGCAATGACTAAAGTGGCAAGACTCATTCGTTCTAGCTGCATTTCAAACAGTCCCATTACCGCAAGTGTGGCTAGCATCACACACGGTACTATGGCACCAACGATTAGCCCCATCCGAAGACCCAAAAAGACCATCACTACTGCCAGTACAATAAACAGCGTTTGTAACACGTTTAGAGACACACCGTAAACCGCTTTTTCCACTTCAATACTCTGTTTTGAAACAATATTCAGTTCTATTTCTTGGGATAAGTTTTTCTGGATATCGAATAATGCTTGGTCGAGGCGTTTAGTGTAATTGATCACACTTTGCTCTGGTTGCATCACCACAGATAACACAACGGCTCGCGATCCGTTAAAGAATGCCGCTTGTTGATAGGGACTTTTCGTTGTTTTAGTGACAGTCGCGACATCGCCTAGCGTGATGATCCCATGCGGAGCAGTATTGCTTTTATCGCGAATTAAAATGGGTAAGTTCAGTAACTTGTCTTCTCTATCCAATCCGATATTGGCGCTCACAAGAATAGAATACGCATTGGTATTTACAGCTCCAATCGCTTCATAGTTATTGTTCTTTTTTATCACTTGTGAAATTTCATTTTTGGTCAGCCCAAAGGCCTCTAGTGCAGCATCATTAAAATCAATATAAAACACTTCTTCAGGGCTACCATGAATGCCTACTCGACGCGTCCCCTCGATAAAAACTAGCTGATCTCTGATACCTTGTGCAACATCGTATATGTCGTCCAATGCTATTGACTTTGATGTCAATGCAAAGGTCATAACAGCCACATCACCAAAGTCGTCATTAACTACCGGTTTACTCGCACCTTGAGGCAAGCTGAGGCTAGCAAATTCCACGGCTTCGGCTAGTTCATCCCATATCTGGTCAAGTTCACTATACTTGTCCTCAACCTTCGCATGGATAATAGAGCGTCCATCCATAGAGGAAGACCTGACTTCATCCAGTTCAGGCAAGGTAACGATGGCAGCCTCTAATGGCCTTGTAACCAACCTCTCTACATCTTCGGCCTTCATATTTGGAAAATTAGTTGAAATCACAGCCTCTCGGATGATCACCTCGGGGTCTTCCCTTGCTGGTAAAGTGAAAAAGCTCACTATTCCAAAACACATGGCTAGTAATACTGAGGTCAAGATTAACGCTCGTTGTTTATACGCGATTACCGAAATAGACATAACAGGCTCCTTACAAGTTAACTAGCTCAACAGCTTGTCCACTTGCAAGCCCCTGACCACCATGTAAAATAATTTTGCTATCTACTTCTAATTCACCATGTATAAATACTCGGCCGCTGCGGATCCGCGCGATTTTCACGACTTTTTTGGATACCGTTTGGGTATCAGGCTCTAAAACCCAAACAAAGTGACTATTATTGGTATCACGACGTAATGCTGTGACTGGGATAGAATAATTGTGCTGTGTGCTTTTAATATTCAATGAAACATTAACTGGAGCGCCCGGTAGCACAAACTCTGAATACTTACTCTTTAATACGATTAACGCTTCAATAAGGCCATTGGCACTTGCCTGGCGATTAATGCTCTTGATCATCCCGTAAAGTTGATGCTGCTCTAAGGTATACATGGATACCTGCTGACCTACAGTAAGCTGATTAACATGTTGATACGGGATCCGCGTCAATACTTCTAGCGTGGTATTGTCTGATTTTACTGATAATATGGCTTGATTGGCTGATACATGCTGATTTTTTTGCGCGAACTTTCCAGTTACACTACCATCAAAAGGCGCGATGATTTTAGTATCCAATACCCCTTTTTTTGCTATATCTCGTTTAGCCTCAAGTAGGTTCACTTGCGCCAATGCACTGTCTACTTTTAATTTCCATAAATCGACTTCAGTATCGGGAACTAATGAGCGTTTGCTCAGTGCTTTTCTTCGCTCCAATTCAATGACTGCGTTTTCTAAATCATATTTAGCTTGATTTACACTCGCTTCTGCTTCTTTCAAAGCAAGCTCAGAGGTAATTGGGTCTAACCTTGATAGTATCTGACCTTTGCTAAAACTATCACCGATGTCCAAATCCAATGAAACAATTTTACCTCTAACCTCAAAACTTAACTCACCGCGGTCATGCGCTCGTACATAGCCCAAGTAAGATTGCTCAATATAGTCATTACCAGGCTCTACCCGAGTAATGCTCACTTGAGGTCTTTGTTTAACCTCGTCTTTATTTGGTGCAGCACTGCCACAGCCTGATAAATGTAACGCCAAAAAACCAACCAAATAAAGGCTATTAACTCTCGATACCAACATAATTTATCCCTTATGCCTGTGAGTAAGTTTCTTATCGTGAACAGTAAATGGCGCCACTGATCCGACGTGAGAAATGTATATGACGACAAAACTATACTACACGGTTTAGTTTATTTGCAAGTTAAACTAAAACGAACAAAATAACTGCAACTTATCAGCAGTTAATTTATTACTTCGCGCCAGTTAGCAGCTTACTGATCAAACCTTGCACCATCGCGCGCTCATCACTCGCAATTGTTATCTAATTAGTGTAAAACAGGTTTCTATTGATGTTGCGTGCACGATACAGGATCCTAAGTGGCATTACCGAACAAAGTAAAAACGCTCCTTGATGAAGCACAAGCGTTGTCAGATTATCGAGACTGCCTGGCTTATTTTTATAAATGGTTAAGTAACCAGTTTTCCAAACAGCCCGTTCGAAACCTAATTAACTCGCGCGCTGAGTTTATCGACCGACTACTTATCAAATTATTTAATGATACCGGTCTTGCACAGCACCCTGACCTTGCGCTTATCGCAATCGGCGGCTACGGGCGAGGAGAATTACACCCGTTTTCTGACATCGACTTCCTGGTACTAACAAAGATACTCCTTGCGAGCAAGTGACCACTGGACTTGAGCAATTTGTCACATATCTTTGGGATCTCGGTCTTGATATTGGTCATAGTGTGAGAACACACGAACAGGTACTTGATCAAAAACAGAATGATGTGCACTTCACTACTAGTCTATTAGAGAGCCGTTTGATCTGCGGTAATCACATTGAATATGAGCGCCTTAAGCGACACATCATAGAAACTCCTATTTGGCAATCGAGTGACTTTTTCATAGCTAAGGTCAACGAACAAAAAATTCGCCACAAAAAATGTCATGGTACCGCGTATAACTTAGAGCCAAATATCAAAGAAAACCCCGGTGGTCTGAGAGACTTACAGACTATATTCTGGGTAGCCAAAAAGCACTTTCATGCTGAAACCCTCGAAGAGCTAATTAACCATGGTTACCTCACTCATGAGGAGTACCAAGAGTTACTGGAATGTATCGAAAACCTCTGGAATATCCGCTTTGCACTGCATTTAGCAGCTGGGCGCAGCGAAAATAGATTATTGTTTGATCACCAGCCTCACGCAGCAGAACTACTTGGGTTTGGCTCTGAAGGTAAGGCATCCGTTGAACGAATGATGAAGCGTTTATTTAGGATCATGAGCCGAGTACGCGAAATGAACCAAATGCTGCTGTCGTATTTTGAGCAAAGTATTTTACCAGAGCAGGTTGAACTTGAAGCCATTCCTCTTGATAGAAATTTTGAGCGGCTCGGTAATAAGATCCGAGTGAAAAACCCCTCAGTATTCTTTCGTCGTGAAAACCTCTTTGTTCTTTTTGAGCATATTGCGGATAACCCAAGGATCACCCAAATTGACCCAAGTACCATCCGTACGATGCGTCAGGTAAGACGTCGTTTATTGGGCGACTTGCAAGATTATGCAGGGTGTCGAGATGCCTTTTTACGCTTGCTCAAACATCCAAATGGCATGGGTAGAGCCTTTACATTAATGCACAAGCACGGTCTTATTGCCGCTTACTTACCGCAATGGCGCAATATTTTCGGCCAAATGCAGTTTGACCTATTCCATGCCTATACCGTTGATGAGCATACGCACAAACTTATCAACAATATTTATCGCTACTTTGACAAAGAACACATCAGTGAATTTCCCATTTGCTCTGAGATAGTTGCCCGCATGGACAAACCAGAGCTGCTGTACTTAGCCGGTATTTTTCATGATATTGCCAAAGGCCGGGGCGGCGATCACTCCGAACTTGGGGCAGTAGATGCCATGGCCTTTACTAAGATGCACGGATTTACACAGTCAGATGCGAAGCTTGTGGCGTGGTTGGTGCAGCACCATTTATTGATGTCAGTGACGGCTCAGCGCAAGGATATTAACGATCCTGATGTTATCGCGGAATTTGCACAAAAAATAAAAAACGAACGTCAACTAGATTATCTTTATTGCTTAACAGTTGCCGACATTAGAGCCACCAATGACAATCTTTGGAATGACTGGAAAAACACGTTATTACGAGAGCTATACCTACATACTCAACGCGCGCTCAGATTGGGTCTTGAAAACCCTATGGATATGCGCGATCAAATCCGGGATAAAAAGCGCCAAGCAAAACAGCGGTTGATTAATTTAGGCTATTTTGAGGAATATATTGATTTAATTTGGTCACGCTTTAAAGCAAATTACTTTACTGCCTTTAGCGAGCAACAAATTTCGTGGCACTCAGAGCACTTACTGCAATCAAACGACCTTAGCCAGCCAAGTGTTATTGTTTCAAATAAACCCATGCACGGTGGCACGCAAGTATTTGTGTATAGTCCCTATGAGTCGGCACTGTTTGCCAAGCTAGTCAGTGTCATTGGCTCTAAAAAAGCACAGATCCAACACGCACAGGTAATGACAACCAAAGACAGCTACGTCGTCTTTAGTTTTGTCATTTTAGAAGTGAACGGCGATCCGCTCAGTACCAGCCGTGCAGCTGGCATCAGAAAAGGTCTGGAAACGCTACTTAAAGATCCGAAGAAAAAAATCCGAATTAAAAAGAACCGCTCGCAAAAGTTTAAAGACTTTAACATCAGACCAAAAATTATTTTGCGCCCACATGCACGCGAAAATCGTAGCCTAATTGAAATTCAGGCTATTGATATTCCTGGACTGCTGACTAAAATTGCTGAGGTGTTCCAAGCCTATTCACTTCATATTCATGCCGCACGCATTACAACCGTCGGCGAACGTGCAGAAGACTTTTTCGTGGTCTCGAACAAAGACTATGAGGCGCTCGACGAAGTACAAAAAGCCGAGCTTCACCGAGCGCTACTTAAAAAATTAAATGCTGAAACAGAGTAAAGAGGAATTTATGTCTGATTTAAAAACGACGATTGAAACCGCGTGGGAAAACCGCGATACCATTACCCCAACGGCAGTATCAGACGAAGTAAAGCAAGCGATTGTTCAAGCGCTTGAGCTTTTGGACTCTGGTGCTGCGCGCGTTGCTGAGAAGATTAGTGGTGAGTGGGTTGTGCACCAATGGCTAAAAAAAGCGGTGTTACTGTCTTTTAGAATTCGTGATAACCAACCGATGAGCGATGGTGTAAATCAGTTTTACGATAAAGTGCCACTGAAGTTTTCTGATTACACACCTGAGCAGTTCCAACTAGGCGGCATGCGCGTTGTACCAAATGCGGTGGCTCGTCAAGGTAGCTTTGTGGGTAAAAACGTTGTGCTGATGCCATCTTACGTAAATATTGGTGCTTATGTTGATGAAGGCACGATGGTAGATACTTGGGCTACGGTAGGATCGTGTGCACAAATTGGTAAAAACGTTCATCTATCTGGCGGTGTCGGTATCGGCGGTGTGTTAGAGCCGTTACAAGCTAATCCAACCATTATTGAAGATAATTGCTTTATCGGTGCTCGCTCTGAGATTGTCGAAGGGGTTATTGTTGAAGAAGGTGCAGTTATTTCGATGGGGGTATATATTTCACAAAGTACACGTATTTATGACCGTGAGACTGGTGAAATCCATTATGGTCGAGTACCAGCTGGCGCAGTTGTAGTGCCAGGTTCACTTCCAAGCAAAGATGGCTCTCATAGCCTATACGCGGCTATTATTGTGAAAAAAGTGGATCAACAAACGCGTGAAAAGGTCGGCATTAATGCACTACTTCGCTCAATAGACGATTAATACTCATTACTTTAATTAAGTGGTCTATTTTGGGGCAAAGAACTCTTGTCGATAACACTGCTTTCTTGCCCTGCTCACAGCGAGGTACCTACGTCCTACTGTAAGCAAGCATTAAGACTAATTGGTATAACAATCACACTTTTAGTATGAGGGAGCTTGAGGCTCCCTTTTTTCAGGTATTACCAACGATAATCTAGTGAAACGAGGACATTTCTCGGCCTACCAGGAAAATACCTTTCACCGCTGAACGACGTATAGTCAGCTCGCTCTGCGTAACGCGTATTCGTGAGGTTTTTCACTCTCATAGTCAATGCAAGTTGAGGGCTGATCTGCCACCTTCCTCTTAGTGTAAGCAGATCGTGACCTGCGTAACGATGTTGGTTTTCAGGATCAGTAAAATAGTCTCCAACATGATGCCAAGCTAACGACCAGCGTAGATTTTCTAATGCCCGCCAATGTAGTTGCACATTCGCTAAATGCCTTGGTGCCGAGTCTAAATCATTCCCGTTGATATTAATGCCATTGAGGATGCTGTTTTGTTCAAAGGTGTGTTTGGCATGAGTCGCTGCCAGGTCAATCTTCCAATTTGATGATAGCTGATAGCGTAATTCTAATTCCATCCCTGCATGTTTCGAACGTCCATTATTAATATAGAAAAAATCACTATCACGGAAAATTAGGTTTTCTTTTTCCATGACATAAACGGCTGCCTGGTATGTCAGTTTTTCTGTGCTACCCTTTACGCCAAACTCAATATTGTTAGCGTTTTCCTCTTTGAGCGATGCTTTGCGCTGTGCTCGTTGCAACTGATATAACTCAGCGGCTTGTGGGGCACGATAACCACTAGATATATTCGCGTAGGCTATATGAGACTGCGCAAACGCATAACGTATCGCAAACTTTGGGGAAAAATAATCAAAGCGGTCTATGTCACTGGCTGGGCGACTATAACGACACCCCCCTTTGCTACATTCTGAACCATCTTCTTTGGTTCGTCCTACCGGTAAGAAGTTATGATAGTCATAACGCATTGATTCATAACGCCCGCCTAATTCAAGCAACCAGTTATCTTGCTGCCAGGTGAATTTTGCAAAAGGTGCGATTTGGCGAGCATCTACTTCATAGTCGTAGTGTCTTCCCGTTGGGATCGTAGCTTGTAAAAAAGGAGAACCTTGCGTTGGGGTTGGTTGATATTGCAACATCTCACCTTGGGTATACTCGGCATCTAACCCCCAGTCTAATTGAATATTTGTGCTTAGTTCACTTTGCACTAGAGTCTGCAACCCGACACCCGTTTGACCATTTTCTTCAAAGGGCTTACCTGGTAAAAAATGTTTAACAAAATCCATCTCCTGCCAACGTAAGTAAGGTTTTAGTAATACTGTATCGGTATTATTCCAAAGCCAAGAAACTTCACTCCATGCCCGAAATGATGAAGCTTTTCTAAATGCCTCAGGGTTTTCATTTTGCTTTGCTAGTGTCTCATCTTTATAACTATCAGCACCTGTTATATAGCCTGCAGTTTGCTGGTCTAAATGAGTATACGTCATACCTGAAACAACACTAGCAAACTGACCTTGGTGTTTGTGCTTGAGGCTTAACTTCTGCTGTTCTACGCCTTCACCATCGCGATAACCAGTATCTTTTGTGATCGTCAGCGCTGAGCCGAGCCCTAATGACTCACTGCCCGCTTGCATACGTGCTCGACTATAGCCATACGAACCAATATCCAAGCCAATACGTGCTTCATCCGAGGTAGTGTCAGAAGTGATCACGTTCACCACCCCATGAATGGCATTAGAGCCATAAAGTACGCTGTTTGGCCCTTTCAGCACTTCTATACGTTTTGCTGCTTCAAAATGAGATTCAAATAGTTCATTGATATTGCAAAATCCAGCGGCTCTAAGCGCAATGCCATCCTCCGCCGTTAAGAGTCCTCCACAGGCTCCTGCACCGGATAGTACTTGTGATCTTAGCGCTGGCAGATATTCTTGCCCATTTCCATGCTGCATATTGGCACCCGCTACTAGTCTAAGCGCCCTTTCAATATGAGTAACACCGATATCCTCTAACTGCACCTCGGACAATACTGACAGGCTAACGGGGTTCTCTGTGCTAGTAACCGCCAGCCGTGATGCGGTTGTGGTTATAGTTTCCAATTCATTACTTGATGCAGCGATACTTAACTGTGGCGCAAAACCAAGCACTGCTAGAGCAGACACTAATTTTTTCATTCTATTACCAATTCAATTAACTTAATTAATACCAATTTTCTTAATTAAGTGGTCTATTTTGAGGCGATAAAATCTTGTCGATAACTAGGCAAAAATTTT
>NZ_RCSQ01000082.1:0-67820 GCF_004103255.1 Pseudoalteromonas sp. PS5 | reverse complement strand
TTAAGCAAATTGGTATAACTTGATAATTGCTTGACAATTGCTCGGCATAGTTAGCTCAACAAAAACATCAACAGTGTGAGAGCGAGATTATGAGAGCAATTATTTTATCAGTATTAGCATGTACTACCGTTGGCTGTGGCATCAGCGCGCCTACCAAACCTGAGTCACTCACCTTACCGATGAAGTATACCGAGAAAGGTCATGCCTATGTAATGACAGCGCTTAATCATCAGGTCACGCATCCCATGATTTTAGACACTGCTGCGAACGTTGGTATTTTGCCTGTAGACATGAAAGTAAAATTAGCCTTGCCAGAAGACAAAATAAGCACAATGAATGTGCAAGGAGCCAATGGTAATTCAAAGCTGGAATTGACAAAGATAGAGCACACGAGTGTCGGGCGTTTTGCAATTGAGTCGCTACCGTATGTATTTCAAGATATGAACCGCTTAGAGGTCGAAGGCGTCTTACCTGGCATTTTGGGGCATGGATATATGTCGCAATATTGTAATGTGTTTGATTTTAAAAATAATGCGTTTAGTTTGTATCAGGGGGATTGCCCAAGTAGTGTGACACAAGGTCTAGAAAGTGCACGCTTTACAATAGACGACGACTTTATCAAACTCACTGCAAGTTTTAATGGTGAACGGGTGGATGCGTTACTAGATACCGGCGCGCCAACTAATTACATCAACTCACACTTGGCAAATAAGCTATCTTTGACGCTTGGTAAAGAAGATATCGGCCGAGGTCTAAATAATATAGAAAACAAAAAGGTCGCCATAGAGTCACTGCGCTTTAGCGTAGGTGGCAAGGAAATCATCAATACTGAAAGTCACTTGTCAGATATGCCAGTATTTGAGGTGCTTGGATATAAAGATGAGCCATTTATCCTACTTGGCTTAAGTAACTTTAAGGATGACAAGCTAGTTATCGACTATGCTGAGAACAAAATTTATTTTTGATCCCAATGCTGCTGGCTTGACCCGACCAGCCAGTAGCGAATTATATTTCATACTAATTTAGAAAGTTATTGTGTTTACTATAGCGAACAGTTATTTGAACGTTCATTCAAGTAAGGTTAGTCTAGTACTCAATGAGTAGTTAACCTTAGGTTAGTTAGATCTCGGGTTATACCAATACAAAATGCACCAAAAGGAGCAAGTTATGACTGACTTTACAATCCATACTGTGGACTCTGCACCGCAAAAAGGTAAACCATTACTCGAGAAGTCCCAGCAAGCGTTTGGCCGTATTCCAAACCTTCATGGCGTGATGGCTGAGTCGCCTGAGCATCTACATGGTTATCAAGTGTTACACGAAGCGTTTTTAAACAGCTCGTTCAATAACGATGAAAAAACCGTGGTATGGCAAGCGATTAACGTAGAGCATGAATGTCATTATTGTGTGCCTGCTCACTCCGCTATCGCAAAATCAATGAAAGTGAGTGATGAGTTGGTCAAAGTATTGCGTGAGCAAGCACCACTTGGCGATGAAAAATTAGAAGTATTGCGTGCCACAACACTCGAAATGCTGCGTGAGCGCGGTAAGTTAAGTGATGCACAAACTAAAGCGTTTTTTGCCGTGGGTTACACCAAGCAAAACCTGTTGGAAATCATTTTAGCGCTAAGTCAAAAAGTGATGAGTAACTATGTGAATCATATTGCACACACGCCACTAGATGACGCTTTTAAGGCGTTTGCATAGTGTGCAGAGGAGGCGTAGCGCCTCCACTTCATACCCCTTTACTCGCTTTCTAATCCTTCGAGTTGTAGGCCAATTTGTGTGCTCAATACTCCTGGCTGAGCGCGTAATTGAGCGTTTAATACTTGAAGGTCTATCTGTGAGTCAGCATGCCTATAAATAGCGCGATTGCCTCTGACATAACTTAAAACCAGTGTATTATCTTGCGCAAAAGTTGTGGCATCGATCACTGAAAGGTGCTCCACGATAATTTCCCCCGTGACCGTGTACAATTCGCCGGTTGACGGCGACTGTAGCTGCAAGCCTTTTGTTAAGGTAACACTATTCGCTTCTACAGCAATAAACTCTTGATTATTAATAGTAACAGCAGCGCCTTGAGAGGCTTCTACCAGCTCAACCAATGCGTCGTTGTTTGCAAAAGCGTGGCCACTCAGTAATAAGGCAGTTAAAACGATTGCTTTCATGAAGGTTCTCCTTAGTTATGACCAATAAAACGAATTTGCCATGAGGTGAGTACACCATCTTGTGCATTATTTCTGTGAACTGCTCGAATATCTTGTGCGCCATTACGAGGGTCAAATACGAACGCCTCATCTTCACCTTGTGTATCAATGAGCCGGATTGTCCATTGGCCTTGAGCGGCTTCACCATAGAAGTGATGTGACAACATCTGCATGTCATCAAAACCATTACGACCTGTGATCGTTCCAGTTCTTGGGGTCATCAATATACTGCGAGTTCCTGCTGGAGAAATAAGTTCAATTGCCACGTCTCGAGTGCTGGTATGCTCTCCTGTTACTCGGATCTGGACAGCCTCAACGGTGACATCGTTGTCAATTTGTACCGAGCTTTCACCACCTGCAACTGAACCATCAGGTATGGTTACGTTGGCATCAACTTGCTGCCACGGTGTGATGGTAAAATTGCCGCGATCTGCATTATAGAATCTTGCCATGTGAACTGCCGCGTCAACATCTACGGCACCGAAACCATAAAAGGTATGGAAGTCATAACCTGCCGCGTTAGTTTGCCATGTAGGGATAGCGTCGTACTGTTGTGCTTCGCCCTGTGCATTGTTAAAAGTCAGGGTGACGCCTGGGTGTTCCGCATCAATTTTGCGTGCGGTAGAAGCTAATATGTGCCTGACATCGCGCCAAGTCAAAGCGGGGTTTGCTGACATAATTAATGCGATTGCACCTGTTGTATTTGGTGCTGCTGAAGACGTTCCATTCATTGTGGCATTATAGTCACAGTGTGGGTCGAGTGGGTGCCCACCATGCAAGCTGTTACGTAAATTGGCTGGGTTTTTACCCCAATCGCAACCGCTGATATCGGTTGAGATGATCGCTGGTGTTGTGGAGCCATACTCACCACCCGGCGCGCTCACAAACACACTTGAACCGACCGTAGAGTATGAAGAAAGTTTGCCATCTGCGTTGTATGCTGAGACCACTAAGTTCCAGTAACTGGTATCAATTCGCTCAAGGTTTACATTTTGCATGGGTAAGCCGTGGTTACGATTTGCAAACCATAAGTAACCTGAGCCAAGACCACGGGCGTTAAAGCTTTGTACCCGATACCCATTGCCCGCTGACTTCACGAAAATAGCACCGCGTCCGCTGTGACTGGTGGTGGTGATCTCTTCTTGTGCCTGTTCATAGGTTTGTAGCCATGGTGTTGAGTCATAATTAAAGCGCTGTGGTGCAGATAAGGTGCGACCATAGCTTTGGTTAAACACCCGAGGAAAATCAAATGAAGCCTTGTTAAAACCATCAGAATACATGCCGTGAGACTGTAGCCAGTTCTCCATATTGCCATTTTTTAGGTAGTTAAAACCAACAAGTCCAGCTCTTGGAGCAACCCCACGACCACCAATACCATTAAATGCAGTTGCTGCAATAATCCCTGCAACACCGGTGCCGTGACTGTCACTGCTGTTGGCTGGTTTTAAGTCTGGTGAGTTGGTTAGAAAGTCCCACGATCCTGGTTTTACATTATTAATTAAATCGGGGTGTGTGAGCTCAACACCACCGTCAATTACAGCGGTGGTGACGCCGCTCCCCATAATGCCAAGCGCATGAGTTAAACTTAAGTTCAGGTCTTCTCCTGCCACGCCACCTCGTTCAGAAAAAGCATTTTGTCCGGTGTTTTTTAGATGCCATTGCTGGTGTACGAGAGGATCACCGGGAAATAAAGGGTATTCCTGTTGGGCGCTGGCAGAGCTTGCCATTATGCCTAACACTGTTGCTAGATAGGTTATTTTTATTTTCATAGTATCTCAACTTGTTGTTGTTTCTTTTACAAGAACAAGAGATATACCTTAAATGGGTAGCAATGTAAACTTTGGGTTTATTTTGTTTTATTTGTGTTTTTTTAATCTCTAATGTTAACGGGTGTTGTGCTTGGGCGTGAAAATATATAACAAAGCACTGTGGCCTCGATGCTTGCGACAACCCAGATCACCCACATAGGTGCAGCGCTTAGACTTAGTATGACAAGGCCAATCGCCATTCCTACTGTTGCACCAATTTTACCTTTGGGTGGAATAACTTGATATTGTTGCCATGCCACTAGGCTGGGGCCAAATTTTGGGTGAGTCAGTAGCCAATGCGCTAATTTTGGAGAGGAGCGCGTAAAGCAGCCCAGCGCGAGAATGAAAAAAATAGTCGTAGGCATCACAGGTAACGCCATACCAATAAAGCCAAGGCCAACAAACAGGATCCCTGCTGCGTGAAACCAGAAACAGCGGTTGAATAGGGAGGTGTTATGTTTTGGCATTGAAATTCTCACTTTTCAAGCGACAGAGACAGTCACTTCACACACTTAAAAGCATACCACAGAGCCGGAAATTCGCGAATTTTCAACTAAGCTAAAGCTAAGCTTAAGGCAGAATCCAAGCCTGAATCAAAGTGAGCACCTAGTTGGTATAGGTAGTAACTTGTGAGCGTAGCAGGCACACATTGTCGGCTAAGGGTTATAGTTACGAAGTGAATAACAGCACACGGAAGGTGTCATCGAAAATGAGGAGTGAGTTATGAAAGTGAATTTGGAACGTCTCAAGTCAATGCTATTCGCGCTCGCAGAGTTTGGCTACAACCATGAAGACAAGGGGATCTATCGACAAGGGTTTAGTGACGAAGATTTTGCAGCTAGAAAGTGGCTGATGTCCTGTGCACAACAAGAGGGATTTATAAGCCGAATGGATGGTGCAGGCAACGTGATCATTGAAATGACTTCTCCTGAAATAGCAACAAAACCCGCGGTGATCATAGGCTCGCACTTAGATAGCGTGCCAGCTGGAGGTATGTTTGACGGCACGCTGGGTGTTGTTGCAGGCTTTGAATGCCTGCGAGTGCTTAAAGAGCAAGAGGTCGCATTGACTCATCCTGTTTGGGTAATAGGAACTAGTGAAGAAGAGGGACGTTTTAGTGGCATGATTGGCGCTCAGGCGTTAACCGGAAAGTTAACGCCACACCAGCTCTTAACCAGCCATGATGCAGAAGGTTATATGCTTACCGATGCAATGCGTTCCCAAGGGTTAGAGCCGATGGAGGCACTGAATGCTA
Organism: Pseudoalteromonas sp. PS5; assembly: GCF_004103255.1. Classification (NCBI taxonomy): domain Bacteria; kingdom Pseudomonadati; phylum Pseudomonadota; class Gammaproteobacteria; order Alteromonadales; family Pseudoalteromonadaceae; genus Pseudoalteromonas; species Pseudoalteromonas sp. PS5. Next base: position 62,550 of record NZ_RCSQ01000082.1, on the reverse strand, counting down.
GGCTTGAGCCTGAGCAAATCGACAGCTTTTTTGAGCTACATATAGAGCAAGGACCCGTATTAGATCAAAAAGGGATTCAAATTGGTGTCGTTGAGGGGATTTCTGGCGTATTTAAGTGGATCGTTAGGTTAATTGGCAAAGCCGATCACGCAGGAACCGCGCCGATGGAGATGCGCAGTGACGCGTTTATGGGGTTGGCAGACTTTGCGTATCAGCTCGATAGAATCATTGCTGAAGATGGCACTGATACCACAAGGATTACGGTTGGCAAAGCAGAAATCAAGCCCGGTTTTGCGCACACTGTAGCGGGAGAGGTTAATTTTACTATTGTGGCGCGCGATATGGATGAAACGGTAATGGAAGCCTTGGAGTTGGCCTGTCATAAGGTATTAACTGCGATTGCCCGCAAGCATCAATTGGTGTTTGAGCATGAACGGATGAGTTGGGTACCACCAGTAAAATGTTCACCAGATATGATCCAGTTTATCCGCCAACAGGCGGACGTTTTGTCACTTAATTATCAAATCATGCCAAGTGGCGCTGGACATGATTGTCAGGTTTTCTGCGATATATGTCCGACAGGACTTATTTTTATTCCATCTATTAACGGTGTTAGTCATTCACAAGAGGAATGGAGTCATTGGCACGATGTTGAAGCGGGTAGTAATTTGCTGCTCCATTGCGTATACCAAAAGGCGATGCGCTAATAGCTACATCGCCCCGAATACAACGCTTTTTGCAGGTTTATGCGTGAATTTTATTGGCGTCCCATGAACGGCTAAAAATAGTAGCCAAAGTTAATATTGAAGCGACGCTCGGTTTCATCGCTATCGCCAGCAATTGAGCCGCCAATAAATGGCTGGTTCTTTGCGTGAACTAAGTCAACATAGGTAAAAAATGCACCTGCGGCGAGTGATACGCCCGTTACATTCATCCATGTATCTTCAGTATTATCGGATTTATCATAAATAATACCGAAGTCATTATAAAATTGCAGATCGGTAATAGGACCAAACTCAACTGGCATACTGTAAGCTAAGTTAACATTTGACATGGTTGCTTCTGCTGCAATTGAGTCATAGAAAGCATAAGCGCCCACAGCCATGCGATTCACTTCATCAATATCGTAGTTGTACTCGCCATGCTGTAACTGCAAGTTCCAAGGGCCTATATTGCTATTTAGGTGCAGCGCCCATGCGTGGTAATCGCCGGCTCGGTCATTACCGTCGTGTAAACCACCGGCCAATCCTGAGAGGCCAATTTCTGTGACACCACCGCTGTGCTCAAAGTGGTAGGCGTAGCGGCCAACAAACGTATTGTATTCACCGATTGGTTGAGTGGGATCATCATAGACACCATCTCCCGCCTTACGAAAACCAACGACGTCATAAGAATAGCGGTCACTGCGGTCATCAACGTAACCATCTACGCCACCTAACTCGTCATTTTTAAAAAAGCCGAGGTCGAGCTGCCAGTTATCTGCAACTTTTCGTTTAAAGACCACCCCCATATCATGATCATCTTCGAGGCCAATATAATAGGTGGTGTTAAAAAACCAGTTATGAGAGTTGTAAGGTGAATTGCCAAAAGGCACTTTGGTCATACCAACCTGTGCTTGCCAATTCTCGGCGAAATCGTAGTCTAAATAGGCATACTTTACAGCAGTCATGTAGTCAAAAAAGCGGATTTCTGCATTTAAGCCAAACCCACCTACGTTACCTGAAAAGTTAAGCCTGAAAATATCGAAATCAAAATCACCGCCGCGATTTTTATTGTCATCATCGTATGAGGTATGACTGAAATTAGTTCGTACGGCGCCGCCAACTTTGATACTTGGCTTTGGCTCTGCTGCGGCAACGGTGGTTGTGGTGTTATCTTGCGCTTCAGCTTTTTCAGCTTTTGCAAGTTCTTCCTGCTTAGCTCGAGCTTGTTCCTTCTCCTCTAATTGCGTGAGTTTCTTTTGAAGTTCAGCCAATTGGCGTTTTAATAGGTCAATTTCTGAATTATTGGCAAGCACTGGATTAGTGCTAAGTGCTAGACCTAATCCCAGTGAGATGGTTGAAAGTTTTAACATAGTTGTCCCGTTGTTAAGTGGTTGAGCGCAAAAACTTCTTACGGATAATAGACTATAAAAACCAATTTTGCAGAAGATGGCATATATGGTCTAGTAATTAAAAAGCTGAGTTGAAAAGTGCGTTATCACACCTGACCCAGACATTTTATCAAGTTGTTACAATAACATGCCGAAGGCTTTACCCCAAAGTCACCGAGATAAGCGGTCATAACGAACAATAATCGCTGCTCAAGTAGTCATATTTTTGTGTCATTCTTGCTCAATAAGGTATCTATCACTATATTTTTATAATCGATGAAATGGTGTTGATTCATGAATATATCGCAAAAGTTAAGACTATCGTTTGCAGTGGCAATCGCCCTGCCGTTACTGATTATCGCGGGGCTCATTATTAGTCAAACAAGGCAGCAGGGTATTGAGACTTTTTCAGAGCTAAGCGATAGAGAAGCGATCCAAGTCGATAATGGCATTCAGATGTTTTTTGATGAAATTGCAAAAAATGTTGATTATCTAGCTTCCCACCCTGATGTGTTAAGTGCCCGTCAAGGCGTACAAACGTATATGGACAAAACCAGTGCAAGCCGTCTCAACTCAATGGCTGGTAGTGAGAGTGAACGCGCAGCATATACCCTGTTTGAGCACTTTGGCAAAACCCACCCTGGCATTGCCTATATCTATATGGGTAATCAGCAAGGCGGGTATATTCAATGGCCGTTGGGACAAGTAAATGCCAATTACGATCCACGTCAGCGCCCATGGTTTAAAACAGGACAGGGCGGTAATGGCGATACTATCCGTACAAGTGCGTACTATTGGGCGCCAGATGATATGGTGATAGTGTCGACGGTGAAGGCCGTGAAAGCTAACGGCCAAAATGTTGCAGTGCAAGGCATGGATGTATCTTTGCAGGGATTAACCAAGATTATTCGTAATATTAAGCTCGGAGAAACGGGATACTTAATGCTGGTGGAGGATACCGGTAATGTCCTAGTTGATGCGAAGTTTTCGGAACACAGGTTTAAGAAATTAAATGACATCGCAAATGGCCGTTATCGCGAATTGGCGCAAAATAATGACGGTCTATTTGAGTTGGAAATAGACGAAAAAGACTATTTTGCCAACATTTATACGTCGCCTAAGCTTGGCTGGAAATTTATTGGGTTAGTTGAAAAAAGTGAAGTAATGGCAGCATCAAACGCAATGACGCTTACCATTCTAATCTTGAGTGCCGTGCTGATTGCCATTTTTGTGGTGCTGGCCAATTACATTTCCAAGTTGATTTCAGCGCCTATTGTAGAGGTGAGTGATGGACTGACTGAAATATCGCAAGGGGGAGGTGATTTAACCCAACGTCTAGATATAAAAACCAAAGACGAAACAGGTAAACTCGCAACTAGTTTTAATCAATTCCTAAATTTAATCACTGAATTAGTGGCACAAATAAATGAATGTGCGCAGCAAGTAAATGAAACATCAAAACAAACCGCGTCGCAGTCTGATCAGCTCACTGGGGCGACGAGTCAACAGCAACAAGCGCTGGAAATGGCTGCCACAGCCATCAACCAAATGGCGGCTACGGCCAATGAAGTGGCGGCCAGTTGTGCAAATGCCGCAGAGCTGGCTGGTCAAACGCAACAAGCCTCTGAGCTTGGGCAAAGTGTGATTACAGAATCGGTAGAGAGTGTAGCCACTCTATCTGAGGTTATTAACAAGGCGACCTCAGATATTATGCAGCTGGATACTGAAAGCGAAAATATTATGTCTATTTTAAGCGTGATACGAGGCATTGCTGAGCAAACTAACCTATTGGCGTTGAATGCTGCAATAGAAGCAGCGCGCGCAGGTGAGCACGGTAGGGGATTTGCTGTGGTTGCAGATGAAGTAAGAGCCTTGTCGCAACGTACTTCAGAGTCAACAGAAGAAATTGCATCACAGCTTGATAAGCTGCGAAAAATGACTGAGTTGGTATCTGGGGAAATGAAGCGCAGCCTCACACGCACAGAAAAAACAGTGGAGTTGACTAACTCTGCACAGCAACAGTTTTCCGAGATCACTCAAGCAATTGTGAATATCAGTGATTTAAATACGCAAATTGCTACCGCAGCCGAAGAGCAACAGCATGTTGCAGAAGATATTAATCGCAACGTGGTAGAGATTAAAAATGCCGCAGATAGTGTGAGTGATATAGCGGTGAACACAAATGAAAACGGAGTGAGGCTGCATTCTTTATCTAGCGCATTGACCGATTTAGTTGGCAAATTTAAGGTGTGATTCGCCATAGATTGAAACAGCATGAGTATGCTCACTATTATCCAAACCTTAATGTGTATCGCTGAAAGTGGGGATGGGTGAGCTGAATGGTTCTAATCGCCCATAGTAACCCGCTTTTACTATATTTTAAGGCTTTTCCCTGCGCTCAAAAAGTACCTGATAACGCAATATTTAATTATCAAGTAATTGAATAAGTTTCAAAATGATTGATAACAGTTTACTCGCAGTATTTAAGTGGTAAGGTAAGCATATCATCGAGTTGACGTAGGAATTACCATGGAACTATCACCTTCTGTTTCGATTGAGCGCACAGAGTCAGGTCTGGAATATATCTGGGTTGACAGTGCACTGTGTCAGGCAAAGATTTTTTTACAAGGCGCACAGCTGACGGAGTTTACACCAGCTGGAAAAGGCAACTTAATCTGGGTTTCTGAGGCTGAAGATTATCTCGAAGGAAAACCAATTCGTGGTGGTATTCCTATTTGTTGGCCTTGGTTTGGCGTGCATAGTCAGGCTGAGTGGCCTATCCATGGCGTCGCGCGTAAATTGGTCTGGCGTGCTGATAGTGTGATAGAAAACGACAACGAAATTATCGTAAAACTCACTTTGCCAATGACCTTGGTCGAAGCGCAATATTGGCCCCATCAATCAACATTAGCAGTTGAATTTGTGCTTTCAGATAAACTGGCTGTGCGACTGACCAATACGAATACAGGTGATGTGCCTTTCACTCTGACACAAGCTTTACACACCTATTTTCCGACACCAGAGATTGGCAGCACCACGGTGGATGGGTTACAAGGTGCTAAGTATATTGAGTTTGGTGAAGGCCCATATGAGCAAAATGAGATAGTGAGTTTTGCGCGCGAAACAGACATGGTTTATACCCAAGCGGGCGCAGTACAAACGATTAATACCCCAGCTGGAATTATTGAAGTAAAACGTGAGCAATCTAGCTCTTGTGTATTGTGGAACCCCTGGATTGAGAAATCACAACGCCTAAGTAATTTTAATGACGGGGAGTACCACAACATGCTGTGCTTGGAAGCTGCGAATGTTATGGACGATGCTGTACAGTTGGCACCTGGAGAAAGTCATACACTAGGCACGGTGCTGCGCTGGTTATAACGCGTGTTTGTGTGTGCTTTGCTTCTAAATCAAACACTAACGGCATTAAATGTTGTTATTTAGTACAAACTAAATAGCATAAGGATGTACAGGTCGTAGTGATAGCGGTGATACCGACTAGGTTTCCTCGGTGAAAAGTAGCCCACTTAACTAAGCAAATAACTGAGCAACCTGAATTCGGGATAATAACTTGAACTCTAGCAGCTGTTACCTCTTACTACAGCGTTAAATTTGTTTAGCTATTGACGCACAAATTTGCTTTGTATCAAGAAAGAACTGCGAGCTAGCGTGATATTACATCTTTTGAGCTCAGGTTCAGTATTGGCATAAATGAAATCTTTGCGGAGTAACTTCGCTCCGCAAAAGCAATAAAAGAATAAAAACTCTGCTATGGAAAATCCGACCATCTTGGTTATTGACGACAACGCTGAAGTTCGTCTAAGTGCTGCATTTTTTTTGGAAGATCAGGGTTTTAATGTAATTGAAGCCGACACACCTGAGCTTGCTAAAACACTCATTACTAAACACAAGGTTGCCCTTGCGCTGTTAGATATGAATTTTGCTCGCGATACCACCTCGGGAAATGAAGGTATTGCTTTTTTACAGTGGTTACAGTCACAGCACATTACGCTGCCGGTGATCTGCATTACCGGTTGGGGGAATGTGACCTTGGCTGTATCTGCAATGCAGCTTGGTGCGTGTGACTTCATCGAAAAACCATGGGATAACCAGCAATTACTACAAGCAATACAACAACAACTCACCATCACGGCAAAGCAAACGAATATCACGTCGCAGGTGCCTACTACCTCAGAGTTCCAGTGGCAATCTAGCGTGATGCGCTCGCTGTATAAGCAGCTTGAAAAAGTTGCGAAAACACAGGCGCGAGTATTATTGACAGGACCAAGCGGAACTGGAAAAAGCCATTTAGCTCACTGGTTACATCAACACTCTGAGCGATCTCAAAAACCTTGGGTGGAGGTTAACATGGGCGCTGTACCTGCATCTTTGTTTGAGAGTGAAATGTTTGGTCACAGTAAAGGTGCCTTTACTGATGCAAAACAGCATCGGGTAGGGCGCTTTACGATGGCACAAGGCGGAACATTATTTCTTGATGAAATAGTGACGATCCCACTACCGTTGCAAGCCAAATTGTTACGCGTTTTAGAAAATGGCAGTTTTGAAGTCGTTGGAAGCAGTCAAACTCAACAAGCGGATTGCAGGCTCATTTGCGCAACTAATGCCAATCTTGAGCAGATGGTTAGCGCCGGTGAGTTTAGAGAAGACTTATTTTACCGTATTAATACCATAGTGATTGAGGTGCCACCACTGGCTGAACGACATGGGGATATCGTACCGTTGGCTGAATTTTTTATTGCCAAGTACAGCCAGCAATATGGTGAACCTGTAAGGCAATTAAGCGATGAAGCTAAGGCGGCATTGGTAGAACATACTTGGCCGGGTAATATTCGAGAATTGAGTCACGTGATAGAGCGGGCAGTGTTGATGGCTGAAGGTGGTTATATTGCGCTAAGCGATTGCCAATTACGGTTTAAACATGCGCCTTCAATCGTGCCGAGTGGTTCTGGACAGACTTTACAACAAGTCGAGCGCGATATGATAGAGCAAGCGATGCAGCGCGCTCAAGGAAACGTCGCCGTTGCGGCTAAAGCCTTAGGGTTAACTGCTTCTTCGCTTTATAGGCGGTTAGAAAAGTATGGCCTTAAAACTGCTAACTAGTGCCGAACAGCGGCTCAACTGGTATTGCACCGTATTAACCCTAAGTTGCTCGATACTTGTGCTGCTATTACTTATTCAGTCTCCATTACATATCGTATGGGTCGGGGTGATAGTATCGAGTGTCTTTATCTTGTTAAGCGCTTTACAACTGCGGGTGTTATCCCATTGTCGGCGTATTATCACACGTGCCAATTGGCAGCTAGAAGCCATAGCACAGAGCGACTTTACTCAAACAATGAAGCCCCACTATAAAACAGGTGTGGTTGCTGAGTTTGAGCAACGGCTGTTGGCACTAAGTACTCAGCTTCATACTCAAAAGCGTCGTTATCATAGCCAACAATTTATTATTTATCAGCTAATTGACAGCTTAAATACGCCCATTTTAATGTTTGATGATAACTTGAAATTAGCGTATGCCAATGGCGCTTTTTCGTCACTTTATCATCGTCCATGGCAAGAATGTAAAGGCGTAAATGTCACTCAATTTGGACTAATGCAGCAGGATGGGCATTGGCAGTTTCGAGATCCCACAAAACAGTCGCGATGGCAGCTACACAGGAGTGAATTTTTTCAAGAGGGTAAGCAGTTTTCTTTATTGGTGGCGTTAGATATTACCAAAGCTCTGCGTCAGCAAGAGCTGGCAGCATGGCAGCACCTGATCCGAGTTATCAGCCATGAAATCCATAATAGTTTGACACCGGTGAGCTCTTTAGCGCAAACGTTACTGGCTAAAGCACAGAATGATAGAGATAAACAGGCGCTGAGTGTGATCGGTCAGCGTTGCCAGCACCTACGGCAATTCGTTGGCCAATATGCAAAAGTCACACAAACGCCAGAGTTAACCCGAGAGCCGATCTCTGTGAAGATGTTGCTATCGTCGGTGGCAGCCTTGTTTGAGTCAACTGACATCGAAGTAAATTGTACTGTGAGTAGCTTACAACTAGATAAAGCGCTGATTGAGCAAGTATTGATTAACCTAGTCAAAAATGCCATTGAGGCATGCACAACAGAGGCACAATTAACGTTAAAAGCGTATTACCAGCAGCAACAGGCCGTTATTGAAGTGCTTGATAATGGTCCTGGTTTTGCTAATTTGGATAATATTCTTACACCATTTTATTCGACCAAAGCTGCTGGCCAAGGCATTGGATTGACTTTTAGCCGTAATATAGTGGAGCTACATGATGGACAACTGGTGTGTGAAAATACAGAGACAGGTGGACAAGTAAAAATGATCTTTTCTATTTGATAATAGTTATCATTAGCATATAATAAATGTTGTCTTCGAAATCTCAGCAAGGAGCTTTTATATGCTATTCACCTACCTATTGGCTTGTGCATTTATGTTTGTCGCGAATAGTTACTCCAAGTCTTGTCAACCTCAAGGGCAAACCAAAGCGAAATGTGCGGTGCTGTTAAGCGCAACTTTGATTGCGGCTGCAAAGTGGCAAGCTGGACTGAGTACGACAGTGATATTTTTTGTATTTGCGGTTTCTCTGGGTGTACTCAGTCTGTTTATAACGCTGGCGCAGCCACAGCAACAATAACGAAACTTAACGACTAACAAGTATAAAAATCACACTTTTTCTCTCAATATCTTGATAAGCTAGGCATAATCTAAGCGTTTTAGGACAGGTTATGCGTGCTCTACTCGTCGTATTAGTCGCTGTGGCAAATTTTGGTGCACAGGCTCAATGGCTAACCATTAAAACTGATAATTTTAATGTCCACTATCCCCGTTCATTGCAACACTGGGCCTATTCAGCGGCAAATGAACTAGAAATTGTAAGAGAGAAAGTGCTAGCCCAGCAAGGGCGGGCATTGGATGAGCGTGCTGATGTGGTGATCTATGACCCTGATAATGCGGCAAATGGCTTTGCGTTACCTAGCACAGATAAACCAATGATGGCACTGCTGGCAACGCCTCCCCAATCCGATTCCTTTATCGCAAACAACATGAGCTGGCAACAGCTTTTGATTTTGCATGAATATATCCATTTGGTACACCTTTCTCAGCCGAGCCGCAACCTGTGGCGTCAGCATCTGCGTGATTGGCACGATATTACTGACTTGCTGGATGCAGTACTACCACGCTGGGTGAGTGAAGGGTATGCCACTTTGTTGGAGTCAAGATTGACGGGTCGTGGACGGCTGTACGACAACTACAGTGAGAGCGTTGTGCGCTACTATGCGCAGCAGGGGGCATTGCCGACTTATGGTGCGTTAAACAATGGTGATAAATCTTATCTTTCTAATTCTATGGCGTATTTAGTGGGTGTACGTTTTTTAGCATGGTTGGAAGATAATTATGGTGCGCAGACTCTCGATGCGGTATGGACAAGAGTGCAAGCGCTTGAGTCTCGTAATTTTGAAACTGCTTTTCGAGGCGCGTTTGGAAAATCTGCCAATCAGTTATATCGACGCTTTGTTGTTGAGTACAGTTATCAAGCTATGCAGCAAGAATTGGCACTGCCACCAACAGCAAGCCAGTTGTGGCAGACGTTTTCATTTGATGCCAGAGATATTGTGTTTTCGCCGGATCGAAGCCGGTTCTTAGTGGTAGAGCAAGACCATAACCGTCGAGTGACACTAGGGATTTATGAAGCTAAAGACAATGACGAAGCTGCTGAGCAATTCAACATGCGCAATCAAGCCATCTTGGCTGCTGATCCAGAAGACGTACCGGATATTAAACCGGAAGTCTTTCCAAAAAAGCGTCTTGCACAATTTAATTCTCATAACTTTGGTGGGATCTATCACCCACAATGGCTCAATGATAAGCACATTTATTTTGTCGCAAAAACACCAACTTCAGAGCATACCTTCGTCAATGATTTGTTCTTGTGGCAAAGTGATACAGGTGTATTAAAGCAGCTAACCCGTGGTACTGGTATTCGCCGTTTTAGTATTATTGATGCGAATACTATCATCGCTGAGGTATCGCGTCAGGGCTATTCTCAATTAATGAAAATAGCGCTGGATTCTGGCGAGCTGACTCCGATCACTACAGCAAAACTTGGTGATGTCTATGATTTCCCTGTATTAGTTGAAAATAACTCGACATTAGCCTATTTGCGCGTGTCTCCAAATAAACGTTGGCAGCTGGTAGTTGAAGATCTTACAGGCAATTTAATTGATATTGTCTATCTACCAAAGCAGCACCAATATCTAACGGCATTACATTGGTCAGGCGATGAACATAAACTCTATTTCATCTCAGGGCTTGAAGGTCATATGAAAGTGATGCGTTATGATTTGTCGAGCCGCAAACTTGAAACCTTACCGAAAAACGCAAAGCCACTCAAGCAAGTATTGGTACACTCTCAAAAGGTATTTGTTAGTTATGCGGCTCCTGATGGCGTCAAATTGGCGCAAATTGTTTCACCGCGTTGGCAAGTCGTTCGGGTATCGGAGCCCGTCGATAATGCTGAGCGAAAAGCGCAGCATAAACATCAACTACCACCTGCGAAAATAGATCAAACAGCACACGAGGCCGTGGCGTATTCGGCATCTGAACAGTCTTACTCCATTGCTTTATCCGGTGCACTACACAGCGCTGCCTTTGACAGTGTTGGCGTGGCATTAAAAGGACAAGATGTGTTGAGGCAGCTTTCATGGCAGTTGGGGATTGAGAAAAGCATTAATAATGGAGCGTTATTGGGAGGGTTTGCTCAGCTTGAATACTATCAACATAATTGGAAAACAACGCTAGATGCGGGGTATCAAGATCTCGCACCGGATAAGCAATCCAATGCAATATTAGGAAAGGGGAATGAAGCTCGCTTTAAGCAATTTGCGCTCACATCTAGCTATCGTTTTGGTGACATACTCAATAATGTAACGCCTGAATTTGGTGTAATTCGGATACAACAGGGTGACACTGTTTGGAACGGCAGCCGCTATGGGGCAAACGGCAATTTGGTTTGGGATGCACAGCAACACGGTACTGCGCTGCATGTATCTGCTAGTCAATGGTTGGGAGAGCTAAATGGCTTTGATTACCAAGTAAACTTATTCGCAAAAGCGTGGCATATTCCTTTCTATGCTTCGGTTGATAGTCGTTATAGTAATAGTCTCCCTATTTCACTTGGCGGTGGTCAGTTGACAAGTACCTCAGTTAGTAACGGTTTGAACGCCATAAGTGAGCCAATGTTACCTTATTTGTTTGCCACAGGTAGTCGCTATTTGGGTTACGAATTTGCGACCTCATGGCAGCAAGGTAGACCTAAATTATTCTATAAGCAGCATCAAGTTGATAGAAGCGTTATTGGGCAAAGCTACGGGATAAAAATGCAATCATCATTATCAAAAACCGTGTTAGGCAGAGCCGCAAATTTTGCCCCTGCGGGCTTAACCGATCTGTATTTTAGTGCTGGTATTGGTCGCGTAGAAGGGCATAACATGGCAAATGAAAACCGAGTTTGGCTCGGAGTTTGGTACGAGTTGTAGTCAAAAAAGCGGGGGCAAACCCCGCTCTATGTGCTTTACACTGCAATTTATACCAGTTTACTATTGTAACTAACGGTATTAGTTATGGTCTGCGACAATCTGTAATCCTGAGTATGCGTTGTAACCACGGATCATCACCCAATAACGACCAGCCCCTTCATTTAAATTGCAAGACTCATTGTTACCGTAGCGGTAAGGTCGACAAGTCCAATTGCTGGTAGTTGGCTCTTGACCTTTGAGGACATACAGGTCTGCATCACCTGTTCCGCCACTAATATTGAAGGTCACTGTATTTACCCCCGCCGGTGCATCATAGTAGAAAAACATCTCACTACCGCTGCTTCCCGACAAGTTGCTTTTTGCCACACCTTTGAAAAGCTTTTGCTCTTCACCTGGTAGGCTCACAGTTACTTGCTGACTAGTTGATGCCGTTGCACCAGTATTGTCCGTTATCGTGAGCTCAACATTGTAGCTACCCGAACCTGTAAAACTGTGTGATGCTTGCGCACCTAATGCAGTTGCACCGTCACTAAACTGCCAACTATATTGTGTGATGGCACCATCGGGTGAGCTGGAACTTGAACCATCGAAACTACACGAAAGGTCAGTACAGTTATAGGTAAACAAGGCGATTGGTGTGGGATCGGTTGTGCCATTATCCCCAACCGGGATCTGACCACCGAAGTGGCTAGAAACTTGCGGCCAGATCAGGCTAATTTTGGCACCTTTGTTAGTACAGCCACCTAAATGGTGCAGTGCGACAACATTGTTAGTTGCAGCTGCCAGTACTGGAGAGCCTGAAGAGCCACCAATAGTGTCACAATAATAGCCGATATCTGTGCCCGTTCCCCTACCATTGGCATTTGCTTGGTTCACAGAGCAAAGGCCGCTATTGTCTTGGTCTGACTCAATTGACAACTCTTTTGGATTGCCAGAACCGTGTTGTGGGATATAAATACGCTCGCCTTGAGATGGGTTGCGCACATCAAGCCCAAAGTAGCCAAACGGCTGTGCTTTGGCGAAATCATTAATGGTGAAAAGCGTATAGTCTAGGGTGTAATCTGTTTTTAGGAAGTCTTTACCCGTCACTTTAACGACCGTTTCACGTTGGCTTCCATTACAGCTTGTGTTTTGATAGTTAAACCAGACCTCAGTATTTGCCAGCTCTGATGCAGAGCCAACACAGTGATTATTGGTAAACATGCGGTTATCAGCCCCGACACGCCAACCCGTACATAAGCCACTACCATTCATTAATAGCCTAGCCACAGGACGTGAGCGCTCAAACTCCACTGGGTGTGACTGCGCCCAGCACTGTACATCTTTACGCTCCATGGCACCACAGGTAGATAGAGTAGTGACATCGGTTGCACTCTCAAGATAGTTTTGACCTTCAACACCATGATAGTAAAAATCGATCTCAGGGATTTTATCGGTTTTACCTGCACCTGGGATATACTCAACGATGACCTTATCAGCAGACACCGACATCGCTGAAAATTGTGTTATGCCATCATCAGATATCGTAGGGTCGATGGTGGCAGCACGAAGATTGTCTTGGCTGTAAGCGTAGTATTCGGCATTGTTTTCTGAACGCACAATGAGTTTGCCACCTTGTTCAAGGTTCAGGTTTTTAAAGTGTAGCTTGATATAACTGGCGCCAGGGTGGGAGACTGTCTGGACAATTGCAGCTGAAGCGTTAGCTATGCTGGGACTTTGCTGCGATACGAGTGGTAAATGTAGATCATACTTCTTACCAATAGTTGCTTTACTCACCTTACTGGTGTATTCCATCATTTGGTTTTCTGTTAATGGTGCCTGTGCCATTGCCTGCGCCATTGCCAGACCAGAGGCCAAACCCAATACGGCAGTAATCATTTGTCGTTGCATTGTTATTCCTTTTGAGTGTGATTAGCGTAGATTGCTTAGTGGGTGATTGGTCATTGCGAGCCATTTGGTCTTATACCAATTAGCCTTAATACTTGCTCTGTTTGAAGGAGTTAACTGCGTAAAAATTTCTAACTTAGAGCAACTAAGTAGCGAAATTTTTATCTTGCCGATAGCAGGACGCGGTAGCGGTGTTATCGACAAGAGTTTCTCGCCTCAAAATAGACTACGTAATTACGGTAACTGGTATAACCTACGTGCACTATAGCGCACAAATTTAGCACGTTTTTTAAACACCCATACACCAAAGTAGAAACGACTGTGTGGATTGTAAAGTTTTTATTCACAAAATATACAAATAATTTACCTTGTGCGTTGATAATATTGCTTTATTGCATCATCAGTTGCGTTAGCATGTTTTGTTTCGCGCTATAAAGTGTTTTTTTGTATGTTTCTCTGGACTTATTAATTGCCTGATCAAAATATACTAATGCCGCTTGAAGGTTACCTTCTAAATAAGCGATTTTACCCAGCTCAGCATGGATCTCAGGCAGGTAGTGGTAGTTTAATAGCAGTGGCTCAATGAGCTTTTTAGCCTTGCTATAGTTTTGCTTATCAATATAACTCGAAGCCAGAGTTAGTGTGTCAAAAGGAGAGGCAGGACTGCGCTCGAGTTGTGCCAAAATAGATTCTCTCAAGGCGGTTTGATCCGCAGGTATATAGTTTAAATAATTAAGAAGTAGGTTAGTGCTAGTAAGTTGCTGCTGTGCTGCGTAGGCGTAAATTTGTTTTGCACGTACTCTATCGCCTACGTGTTTGTGTAACAGCGCGGAAATGTTAATTGTTTCTGGATCATTGGGTGCATACTCAAGTGCTGCCATCAGTAGCGAGTAAGCTTTGTCATAGTCTGCTGCTAATAAAGCTGAAACAGCCAAGTTGGTATAAAACTTTGCAACCAGATCTGCATAGGTTGCATTGCCAGAAAACACACTGTCTTGATTGGGAAAATAGTCAATAATGGTACCCGAAGAAAAAAATATCATACTATCGTTTTCTTGCTCTCTTGGGGTGATCAATTTGGTTTTAAAATGGCTGGAGGTCAGGACAAAGCTTTTATTTTTTTGGTAAACAGGGTAGCTATCAACTTTAGCATAACTGGTTTTTATCCCTAAAACATTGGCATAAGCTTGAGATACAATTGCTAACGAAATACAGTTTCCTGAGCGTTGTGAGAGGGCATCTTTGGCGATAAATGTTGCGCCATCATAGCTAAAGTCACCAATCTTATTTTGTAAAAAGTTACCGAGTAACTCATCTATGGTGATGTCACTATTTTTGTGTTTTTCTACATATTGCCACAGTGCTTGCACTTCACTCTGCGGCAGTGAAAAGATAGCTTGCTCTGATACTACAGGTTGAGGAGTGAATAATGCGTGATTAAATAATGAGGCAACCGTCATACTTGGTTTATCAGCTGTAGAAGAAGTCGGTGTTGAGCTACACCCGAGCAGTCCAATCGCGGTAAGTACTACAAATAGCCATTTCATTGTGAGTTCCCTGTATTTATTTTTATACGCCTGTATTTTAACCTTGCCAACACACTCAATACTGATCTCGCCATCATTCTTGTATTTTAAAAGTTAGCTCTTAAAATGCGCGCCTTCAAAAAATAAAACCTTAAAAATCATTATTTTACGGTTTTTTAGTAAAGGTTTTACAGCACTTTAACTTAGCAACATTTTATACATTTGGAGTTTGCATTGAGCGAGTATTTACCGATCGTTTCCTCTTTCGTTTTGGTTTTAAGCTTTATTCCTTTGATTGGGAAAATCCGTAAAAATCGCAGTGCGTCAGGTGTATCGCTGTTGATGATGAGCTTTGGTGTTGCGCAAAGCACTTACTTTATTGCTTACAACGTCTTTTTTGAACGTTTCTTTATGGTGCTGCCTTTTGTGGTCACTGGATTACTAAGTGCTTTAATTTTATATTATTTTATTCGCTATAATGCAAGCACCAAACAGCGTAATCAACTTGCATTGTTACTGGGTGCATCGGCGTTGCCATTTACATTATTAATGATTACCAATTTTGCCGCATCGGTGGTATTTGAAGCGCTCACTTATCTTGGCCTGGTTATGAGCTCTATTCGTGTGATGCCACAAACATATAAAACGCTAAAAAGTGGTGATGTTTCTAATTTAAGTGCAAGGTATTTTTCTCTGCAATTCTTGGCTGGTGGAATAGGACTAGCGGCGGAGTTGAGCCTTGCTCATGTCAGCGTGGCACATGTGATGATGTTTGTGATGATCTTACTTACTAATGCGGCTCAGCTTGGCTGCATCCAATATTATCGCTCTCGCCCAGCATTGGCTTGAGCGATGTAATACCAGTTAGCGCTAAAATTGGCTGCTAGAAAGGCATTAATTATCCGAAGCTCAGGTTATTTAGAGCAACTAAATAGCAAAATAAGAGCGTAGCAATCGCCACGCTCATTTCGTTCTAAATCGCTATTACACTTCTAACGCTTTAGTGATTAAGCGATCAAGATACGCTTTGTGTGCTTTCGTCGCTTGATCAGCGCCCCATGAGGTGTCCTTGTCCAAAATAAGTTGCAATTGATACAGCGCAGCTGATTTTGCCAAATTGTCGTACTTACTCGCTTTCGTTAGACCTGCAACTTTAATAAGTCGATTTACATACTCAATTTGTAGGTTGCGGCTTAGTGTTGTTGCATGCTTGTCAGCAACAAAAATAGCAGCACTAAGATCATTTAAAAACTCGTTAAGGCTATACTGGTTACCGTAGTAGGCAGAGTCACTGATACGCTGTAACACGTTTGCGTGGAGCACTTGATCAAGCACTGACTTTTGCATACCTAGTACCATTTTATGCACTTTTGGATCTTCGTTCTTACCGTAGTGATTAAAACCGCGACGCTGAGCCTGCATATAGTTGTATAATGGCTGCATGTTTTTTAGCACGTTAGGTGCAAACACCATGTCTTTTAACGCCGCCATTGCTGCTTTTTGACGCGCTTGTGGCACTGGCATGAATGGCTTAGTGTCATTCTCAGTACCAACTACTTGACGTTCAACATATACCCCACCAATTTGACGAGAGATAACTCGAGCTTGGCCGCTGTACTGGCTAAACAAGATGTTAGCTGAGGTTAATAGTTGCTGATGTGACTGGCCTGAGACTCTCGCTTTATCTTTTAGCTCAGTGAATAGTTGGTTGATCAGTGTCATACGATCTACACCATACGTCACAGGGTCTGATGATAGATCCCCAATCATGACTCGAGGGTCTATATGACGTCCAGGTGCACGCATATCGTCAGCATCATTACCAAAAGCGAGGGCATGTTCACCAGAGCGAGATAGAATCTTTTCAAGTCGTAGTTGTTCTTGCGCTTCATCTTGTAGTGCAGGGCTATAACCAAACTCTATCGCCCAATTATCATATGGACCTGGTTTCGTTTGGAAAATATCACCTTGTTTCATTCCCACAGGCGCGATGTTTGCTGGTGCATAGTCCATCACCGAGCCCGTTAACACCCCTTGTGTTTTTGATGCGTCATGGATCTCTTTTGGTCCCCACAAAATCGAAGACTTCATATTGTGATTGAGTCCTAAGGTGTGGCCAACTTCATGTAGGATCAGTTGCACTAGACCTTGACGTAACATTTCTTTACGCTCAATGTCTGCGCCTGTTGCAAGGCTGGCTGTCATTAATTGGCCTTGCATCTCATGTCCTAAAGAGCAGTGCAGGGCATGATGCTCGGGATCTGCGCTTTGGCTTGCTTGCCCCTGTGAGTACAGAGAATCGTAGATCCAGCGGTTACGCATGAATACATACTCTAACATGATGTCTGAGCCAAGAATTTGACCTGTTAGTGGGTGTGCAGTAGCAGGTCCATAACCGCCAAATGGTGGGCGAGGAGAGGAAGTCCAGCGCAACACATTATAATTGATGTCTCCTGCATCCCAGTCAGCGTCATCAGGTTGTACTTTTACGACAATAGCATTTTTAAAACCAACTTTTTCAAACGCACTATTCCAAGCCAATACCCCTTCTCGAACAGTATCTCGCCACTCAAGTGGTGTGGTATTTTCTATCCACCATACAATCGGCTCTACTGGTTCTGAAAGCGCTGCATTTGGGTCTTTTTTCACGAGATCCCAACGTTTGATCACATCTTTGTAAGGCGTCCAATCTGGAGATGTTTGCACATCAAATTGATTGGTGAAATATCCGATACGGGCATCATCGTAACGCGGTTGATAGTCATTCTCTGGCAATGCAACAAAACTGTGCTGAACTTTTAATGTCACAAAACGAGGGTCAGTAATGGCATTTGAGCCTCTGACTTTAGGCTCTGGGTTGCTAAATACATAGTCGACGACGATATCTAGATTATTACTGTAAGGACGGTGTTTTACGATCCGTGATTTCTTCGCATCTAGCTTTCCTAGTGCGAACCGTTTACTGGCATTTTTATCGTTAGCACGTTTCCACGGAGAAACTTTATGAAGAGACTCGCTTAAAAATAGCTTGTCAGCTTTAAATAAAATTTTATCGTCTTCTGCTTTTTCAATCTTAATGCTCGCCAATACTGCTTCACTGATATTCGCATCACTAGCATTAGCAATGGCTGAGTTATCATCAAAGACAAAACGAGGAGTTTTACTGATGATATCAATGCGATCAAAATGTCTTCTAAACTCAATCAGCTTAGTTTCGCGGTAACCACCACGGTAGTGACCGGCATCTGTGACGCCATCAACGGTATGTGCAAAATATAGAAATGGGGTATTGAGCTGAGACGCATTCAGCTGCATCAGGTATTCACCTGTTTTGTTGTCTTGATAAAGTGGAAATAACGCATCGATACTGGTTTTATTTTCAATCAGCGAGGCGATGGTTTTCTCTTCTTCTTTTTTGTCTTTTTTAGCGAAGCTAGGCGCGCTGGCAAATGTCAGAGCGAGCGCAATACTCAATGCTGTTTTTCTCATGTTGTTAGACCAAAAATTATAAAAATTTGAGTGTACCTAAAACATTTTGTGATGTCAGAAACTCCAGTCCAAATGAATGTAACAAAAGATAAATCGCCCTGTAATCAACACAACAAATCCGCTCCGATTCCGAAATAGGTGATACGATATCGGAGATTACACTAGACCTTGAGTTATAGTTTTAATTTAAGTTTTTGATATATATGGGTATTATTTTTTGGCACAGTTTTCGCTCCTAACAGATGGTCTGTAAGGAGGGAAAATGGATTTAGTTAAACCAGCAAAGCCTAAGAAAACCAAATTTTATGTCATCGCGAGCATTGTGGTGAGCATCATCATGTGTCTTGTTGTGTGGCAGTTGCTTGACTCTAAACATCGCATAGCGCGCAGTGAGGTGCTTATTGCACAGGTGCAACAAGGGCCACTGAATTTATCGGTGGATAGCTTTGGGAAGTTACGTAGTGCGCAGCAGCACTTACTAAATGCACAAACTGCCGCCATTGTGAAAGCGCTCTACCATAAAGCTGGTGCGGTTGTGGAGGCGGGCGAAGCCATTGTTGAATTAACTAGTCCAGATCTTGATTTGCAAGTACAGCAAGCGATGCAAGCATTGCGTCAATCAAAGACAGGGTATGAGCAGCTAGCGCTCTCACAACAAAGAGAATTGCTCAATGAACAAACTCTGTTGACGCAAAAACAAGGAGCGTTAAAAACTTTGATACTACGTCACCGAGCGGAGCGAGACTTGGCCCAGCAGGGGATTATTTCGGCACTGACGTTTGCCCAAACACAAACCAGCTTGAGCACCTTAGAGCATGAGATCACCATGCTAGAAAAGCGTTCACAGCAACTGGAAGCGCTACATACTTCAGCGCTTGCTTTAGCGAATGAAGAAATTGCCATTCGTGAGCAGGAATTACAAAACCTATTGGACAAACAGAAGCAGCTTGTTATTCGAGCAAGTACTTCTGGCATGATAGAGCGGATGCCTTTGGCGCTAGGGCAGCGAGTCAATGTTGGTGATATGGTGGCGCTTATCGGGTCAAATCAATCGCTTGTCGCTGTGTTATCTGTCCCGCAATCGCAAGTACGCTGGATTGAAACAGGTCAAGTCGTCACGGTAAAAATGCAAAACGATAGGGTAAAGGGCAATGTTATTCGCATTGACCCTGTGGTGACAGATAACACAGTGGAAGTCGAAGTAAGTTTGCCCAATAATTTGCCAAAACAAGCGCGTGCGCAGCTGAGTATTTCAGCGAGCATTGCCATTAAGCACATCAAAGACGCAATTTATGTGCAGCGACCAGCTAATGCCAAAGACAATCAAACTCACACGCTGTTCAAGCTAAACGGTAAACACACCGCTCACCCAGTGCCAGTCCAATTTGGTACTTCAACAGGAAAATATATTGTTATAGATTCTGGCGTCTCAGCTGGAAGCGAACTTATCATTTCTGACCTAGCACACCTTGCTAGCTTAGGTGAAACGATCTCATTAAATTAGGAATATCATGATGATAGTGCTAAAAAATATAAATAAAGTATTCGAAACTGAAGAACTTCAAACACATGCACTGAGAAACATCTCACTGGTCGTTGACCAAGGTGATTTTATTTCGATTTCTGGCCCTTCTGGATGTGGCAAATCGACGCTACTTTCAATTATGGGGTTAATTGAGCGCGCAACCAGCGGAGTATATTCCATCGGCGGTCACGATGTGACGTCATTAACACTCGATCAGGCTGCTGAACTACGTAATGAGCATATTGGCTTTGTATTTCAGTCTTTTAATCTCATTGATGAAATATCGGTGTTCGACAATGTGGCATTGCCGCTAAAGTATCGGAGCAAGAAACTCACTAAGTCAGAAATAAAACAAAGCGTTGAGTCTTGTTTGCAAAAAGTTGGCTTGTCACACCGAGCGCAGCATACCCCAAATCAGCTTTCAGGTGGCCAGCAACAACGTGTAGCGATAGCGCGTGCGCTGGTAACTGAGCCAACGATTTTACTTGTCGATGAACCCACAGGTAACTTGGACTCAAAAAGTGGCGACCAAGTGATGCAGTTAATTGCTGAGTTACACCAGCAGGGCACCACAATATGCATGGTGACTCACGATCCCCGTTATGCCGATATGGCCCCTAAGCAGGTGAAGTTGTTTGACGGTGAACTGTTAGGTACCGTCGCATCAACACAGCCCTTAGATCAGAGTGCCTAGCGAGGGTGATATGAAACTAAAAAATTTATCTCAGTTAGGGGTATATCATGTTGGGGTGATAACCACGTTGAGCTGTGTGTTTATGGTTATGTTAGTGGCAATGGCGATGTTACATAGTTTGTACTTGTCTGCGTTGCCATACCCAGACTCTGAACGCATCGTTAAGCTGGAATATCCGATGTTTGATGAAAAAGGTGATGAAAGCAGCGAAGCTTTTAACTACCCCTCTTTGATGCACTTATACGAGCATAAACCAGAGTCAATTGAGCAACTTGCATTGGTACACTACGGTGAGCAGTTATTAACTTCGCATGCACACATGCCACGTGTAGAAACTGCTTATGTATCACCAGAGTGGTTTAACATTTTTGATATGCCATTGGCATTAGGACGCGCGATAACGGAGCCTGCAACCCAAAGCAATCCAGTTGCGGTGTTGAGTTTTGAAGCATGGCAGACACACTTTAACGGCGACCCTAATATTCTCAATACAACCGTCAAGCTTGATGAACAACAATTTACCATTGTAGGTGTGGTGGCACAGGATTTTACAGAACCTAACTTAAAAATGTTGTCCCACCGAACAGCAGTATGGTTACCTTGGCAATACAATTTAACCTCAGAAGAGGCTAAGCCTTATTGGTGGAATCGTTACCCATTAAATTTGATGGTGGGAAAGTTGGCACCCACGACAACACACCAAGAGGTTTCACTTTCTCTTTCTAATGAAATGAATACGTTATGGCAAAGCAAGGTGAGTGAAAGTGAATACTTTGCGGGGTGGAGTATCGGAGTCAGGGCGGTTCCATTGAAAACCATAATGCTTGGTAAATCTCCTATTTTGTTGGTTGGTATATTTGCCGCATCGCTCGGTCTACTCGCCATTGCACTGCTGAATATTTGTAATTTGTATTTGGCTAGACTCAGCCAGATCCAGCGAAAATTAGCTATTCAAGCTGTTGTTGGGGCCAAGGTAAAAGACATTGCATGGTCACAATGGCTGCCATTATTAAAGCTGTGTTTTGGCTCTGTGGTGATAGCCATAATTGTGGGCTATTTTCTGTGTGAGTTGCTACAGCAACAATTACTTGGTCTGTTACCACAAGCACAACTGATAACACTAACATGGCAAAGCGTTGCGGCGCTGTGCATGGTTGCGTTACTAACAAGTGGTTTGCTGCTAGGTGGTGGTATGTCTGCGATACGTTATCAGCGGTTGGCGAAAGTACTAAAGCAAAGTGGTAAAGGAAGCGCTGTGGTAGTCAGCAAGCGCGTACAAACATTAATGGCCATCAGCCAGCTCAGCCTTTCTGTCATGTTGATTTTCTTTTGTTTGCAAGTGGGGCTGTCCGCATTGAGTCACTTACAGCAGTCCTACGCGGTGGACTTAGAAAATAAGTATGAAATGGTATTGTATGCGCCAGACAGTATGTCCGCATCTGAATACCAACAGGTAATGCACCAAGCCAGTGAGGTATTAGCCAATTCACCTGAAGTTACAGCTGTCAGTCGTAGTCGCTCACCTATAGAGTTAGGTTCAGGAACTTGGTCACTCCAAGAAGTGACTACGCTTGAACGCGTGCACCCTGTTGGGCGAGTTATTGATAGCCAATACTTCGAATTTTTCTCGTTAGAATTATTAGAAGGGCGGTTTTTTGATAGTGAAGAGGTGCGCAGCGGTGAGCAACAACTCATCATTAATAAAACCTTTGCAGAGCAACTTGGTGGACAAGAGCAGGCACTTGGAAAGTTTCTCAGTTTCAATATTACAGATGACAGCGCCGCTTTTGAAATTATTGGCATCGTCGCCGATTTAGTCGAACCCGGAAAGCCACTGCAACCACATGTCTACAACGCGGTACTTGGCCAAAATAATATACTATTACAGACTACTATCCCGGTGAACAAAGCACACTTTTCAGCATTGCTAGCGCAAGTACACCCAGCTTTAAAAATATTTAGCTTTAAGTCTTTGGCTAAGCAGCGAGAGCAATATTTATTAACTGACACATTAGTAACCTATGGTGCACTGTTTCTATTTTCGTTGGTATTGCTTTTGGTTGTGGTCGGTTTAGCTGGTGTCTATCGCTATGGGCAGTCGCTCAGGTCTACTTATTACGCTACAAAGATGGTAATAGGGGCTAAATTTCAAGATTTACGAATAGAAGTGCTGTATACCCATGTACAACATCTTGGCGTTGCAATTTGTATCGCGTTAGCTGGGGTTTTTTTGTTGTCTTGGTATTTTCAACAGCCCTTTTCTGTTGTCGACTTCATACTCGCTTCGATTGGCATCGTTATTACATCTAGTGTGTGCTTACTTACCTCGTTGCAACGTTTGCTGCGCATGCCTTTGAGTGTGCTCATAGATCAGTCTACCGCGACCAAGGAGGTGTAATGAAATATTGGCATGCACAACTCAGTCGAGCCAAACTTAACGTGGTTTTGGTCATCTTATTGAGTTTATCTTTTGCTGCGTTAATGATGAGCGTTGCGCTATCTTGGCACGCATATCAGCCTTTGCCCTACCCGCAAAGTGACAAGCTGATGTGGTTGCGTTCAGACATGGTAGGTGACGATCAAAAAGTGGTCATGGCGCAAGCGATGTCTACGCCCGTTGCATGGCAATTAGCACAGGATAAAAAGGTTTTTGAACAGGCCTCTGCGGTATTTTACAGCCAAGGACTACTTCGAGGCGCGCTCGTTGAGCCCAAGGTATCGACCACTTATGTGCATCAAGAGTTTTTCTCCTTATTTGACATGTCGCTTAAACGAGGGCGGTGGTTTTCTCAATCAGATACATTAGGCGAAACGTTGAATGAAGCTGTGGTTAGCGAATGCTTTGCCCAGCAGCATTTATCCGGTGATGCGTTGATTGGTCAAACACTACAACTAGATGAGCGATATTTCACTATTGTAGGCGTTGCCGCGTGTGATGACCAAGAGCCTCAGTTATTTCAGTCTAATCAAGGTAGTGATGTTTTTCTGCCTTTTGCTTTGGCCATAGGGGAAGGTATCTCTGATCTGGATCATTTAGCAGTAAGAAGTGATGTGTTTCTTGTTGGTCGAGTGCCAAAGAGTAAGGACGTTGAGCTACACCTTGCTGTGCAACAGGCAAACCTACAAAGCGCATTTAAGCAGGCGCAAATTCAGCAAGGATTACCAGGAGGAGTTGAACTTGTATTTGCTTTACAGCCATTGGTGAATAAACTCAAAGGCCAGTTAAAAACGACAATGCACTGGCTGACGTTTGCTAGTGTCGCGTTATTGTTGATTACTTTAGTGAATACTTTTTCGCTATACCTTTTAGATTTTAAATCAAAGCAAACACAACTGGCGCTAGCGATCACAATGGGTGCCAAGCGCGCTGACTTAAAGCGAGCACAATGGTGTTATATCGCGTTCATATTTTTACTGTCATCAGCGATTGCAGCGGTGATAGCGCAAGGGGGACTTGGACTATTTCGCGTTTGGACACAAGCGAGCTTGGCTCATGTTACATGGTTATCTGTACCATGGTGGAGCATTCTGAGTGTTATCGCTTTTAGTCAGCTATGTGCATGGGTGTTTGTGTCATTAGCATTATCTCAAGTTTCATTTCGAGATATTCGTAGTCAACTCAGTGGCTCGGGCAAAGGACAAACCAAGCAATTACCAAACTGGGTTGGCCAGAGTTTACTTGGTACACAAATGGGCATTGGCGCCATTACGATGGGGCTAGCATTTTGGCTGCTGAGTTATTTTGGTGGTCAATTACTTACCCATAGTGGTTTTAACGCTGAATCACTTTATTTTGTTGAGCTACAGCAAAGTGACTATGCTCGGAGCGATGACGCTATACAAGCGAGATATAACCAAGCAAAGATCAATTTAGCAGCATTAAATAATCACCCAGATATAGACAGTGCAGCGCTAGCAGCAGTCATTCCTCATGAATTTGTATTTTTAGAGCCATTAAGTCGCGGTGACGATGGTACTAATATGATAACGGCTTATTTACAGCTTATTGGTGAAAACTATTTTGTCACTACGGGTCAACGTTTTATTGCCGGTGGTGGGTTTAATCAAGATGACTTGAGTACAACAGATACTGGACAAAAGGTGATCATCAACCAAAAGCTAGCACAGATGTTGGAGCTCAATAGCAATGATGTTGGCACGACGCTATACGACAGGCATCAGCGTCCGATAAAACTAGTCGGCATCGTTGAGAATACCTTCAGTCATAGTTTACAAGTGCAACCACTTGCCTACCTGCCATTTAACTTTATCAACGGTAATATTATCGTGCGCGCAAAAGCGAATGCTTCGCTGGAATTAAACACGATAACTGAGCTTTATAAGGCACATAACCCAAGCCAGTCTATCTTGAGACTCGTAGACATAAAGGCGCGCATGCAGCAACTGAACAAATCCGCTATGTTGAGTTTTTGGGCAGGGTTAGCGATAGCTGTGGTAATGCTGTTTCAAGTCGTTGCGGGTATGTATGGCTTAATTGGGTATTTAGCTATTCTTAGTGCGCCTGTTTTTTCGATTAAATGTTTAGTCGGAGCCAAAGTCAGGGATATTTTAGTCGAGCAATGTAAAGTGCGCGCATATTTGATAATACCAGTGATGATCTGCGCATACATACTGTCTTTAGCTATAGGTCGCGCGTTTGGTATTTTAACTGCGCAGTTATGGATCTATATGATAGTTGCGTGCGTATTTACCAGTTGTATTATTTTTATACTTGAACTTTATCATGTTTCTCAACAAGCAAACCCCAAAGAACCCCAGTAGTTTTTAACTAGAACAGAAACTTTTTGTTGTGAAATCTGCAATAGTGATACGAAATGTTGGCGCTGTAGGTAACTTGGAGCTTGGCGTTAATTGTTTGAAATAAATAAACAATACTCCAGGTTTCAGGCGCATTGATAGGAGGTGTGGGCAAGGTGTAACAGATTCTTACAAATGTCACATCCGAGAACGCGCTAAACTTGTTACTATACGGTCAGGAAATTATCAATAGGTACTGTCATGCAAGCTAAAACTCTAAAATGGATTCTACCCTTTACCGTGCTTATAGCCGGTGTTGTCGGCTTTAATGTCGTCAATGCGGTTGCTAAAAGTGAGCCTGAGAAACAAGAAGTTGATTCTCGTCCTGTTGTTGAAGTGGAAACCTTAGCCGCGCAAGATCATCAAGTGGTGATACAAAGCTATGGGGAAGTCAAACCGCTTGAAAGCACTCAACTGTCTATCCAAGTATCGGGAGAAGTAGAGTACTGGCATCCAAGCTTTGTCGAGGGTGGTATAGTGCAAAAAGGCGAAGTGCTATTGCGAATTGAGCAAGATAATTATGAGGCAGCTGTACTCCAAGCGGAAGCTGAATTGGCACGAGCAGAAGCGCAGTTAATTGAAGAGCAAGCGCAAGCGGATGTTGCCGCAGATGAAGCGAGACGATTTCCAACCAAAAAACATACCGACCTATTCTTACGCAAGCCCCAAGTGATGAGTGCAAAGGCGTCAGTTAAATCAGCCAAAGCAGCACTACAACGCGCTAGAAGAGATCTTGAAAATTGTGAAGTTATTGCCCCTTATAATGCCTTGGTGGTGAGTAAGCAGGTGGGCCTTGGTCAGTTTGTTTCTATGGGTAGCTCGGTTGGCATTTTAAATAATATTGAAACAGCGGAAGTTATTATTCCGATCGCGGGGTTTGATTCCGTATTTTTACCTGAGCGTGTATCTGGACTGGCAGCAACAGTTTATCAGCGAGGTGCTAATGCCTTTAGCCGTGAAGCTGTTATAGACAGAGACTTGGGCACGGTTGATCAGCAGACTCGGATGAATAACTTAGTGGTGCGTATTGAAGACCCTTATGGGCTAACAACTGGTCAGCCAGCAGTGAAGTACGGCACTTATGTACAGGTTAGCTTTGCAGGTAAAACGTTAAAGCAAATCTACCGTCTACCTCAAGAAATCGTGAATAATCAATCCATTTGGTTGCTTAATCAAGACAACCAACTTGAGCCTCGAAAGGTGCAGGTGATCCGCGAAGAGGGTAAGTTTTTCTTGATTGGTGATGGCATTACGAGTCACGACAAAGTGGTTATGACACCACCAGAGTACCCGCAAAAGGGCATGGAAGTAAAAGTAGCAGGCACGGATCAGCCAGCAAAGCCAAGTAGTAGTCAGCCGGAAAAGCTGTAACAGCAAGGAGCGACCATGAGTGATATAGAAAAAGCACCGCAGCGCGGGATTATTGCTTACTTTGCGAATAACCCAGTAGCAGCGAATTTGTTGATGGTTTTTATACTGATAATGGGCTTTATCAGTTACATGACTATTCAAAGGCAAATGTTTCCCAACTTCGAAATTAACTATGTGACAGTGTCAGCTGTTTATCCAGGAGCTTCTCCTCAAGAAATTGAGGAAGGTATCCTAGTTAAGATTGAGGAAGCATTAAAAGACGTTACCGAAATTAAAAAAGGGGTGTACCGTGCTGCTCGTGGTAGCGGTAGTGCGCAGCTAGAGATCTACAAAGATGAAGACCTCACCGAGGTTGAAGATAAAATTCGCTCTAGAGTCAACAGTATTGCGACGTTCCCTGCATCTATGGAGCCCGCTCAAGTACAGTTGGTGGAGTTTCGTCAAGATGTTGTGAATGTTGCCCTTGCTGGTAATTTGCCATTAAATGCGCTTAAGCCAATAGCGAAAGAGATTGAGGACGAGCTATTAGAGATCCCAACTATTTCCCTAGTTGACCGCTCAACACCTAACTACGAGATTGGCATTGAAGTGGACCCTGATGCGCTGCGTCGTTTTAACTTAACTATCAGTGATGTGAGCAATGCTATACGTCGTTACTCAACTAACATTTCGGCTGGGCAAATTAGAACAGACTCCGGCATTATTGCGGTGCGTGTGGAAAACCAAATGTACCGTGGTAATGAGTTTAGAAATATCCCCGTTAAAGTCGGCGATAATGGCGCGAAGATTTACCTGCAAGACATTGCAGAAATCAAAGATGGTCTTACCGAAGGCGAGTACTACTTTCGATTAAATGGTGAGAATGCCGTATTCTTGTCGGTAAAAGCGACGAAAGACCAAAATATGATCCCAATCGCGCAAGCGGTACATAAATACATAGAAGAAAAAAACCAAACCTTACCTTCAGGTCTACGTCTTGAACCTATTGTGGATATGACGTACTACCTTAACGCACGATTAGAAATGATGAAGAGCAATATGCTGCAAGGTGCCCTGCTGGTTGCCATTATGTTGACACTTTTCTTGCGCTTCAAGTTGGCTCTTTGGGTGATGATTGGCTTACCTGTGTGTTTCTTAGGGGCGTTTTTGTTTATGCCAGCCCTTGGGATCAGTATCAATATTATCTCTTTGTTTGCCTTTATTATGGTACTGGGTATTGTGGTGGACGATGCTATTGTCATAGGAGAATCCGCCTATTCAGAGATCGAGCGCAAAGGTCACAGTGTAAAGAATGTGGTGATTGGTGCTAAGCGCGTAGCGACTCCAGCAACGTTCGGCGTATTGACGACGATTGCGGTGTTTGCGCCTATGCTGTTTTCTTCAGGCCCTGAAAGCGCATTTTTTAAATCAATTTCAGGCGTGATTATATTATGTTTGATATTCAGTTTAATAGAATCTAAGTGGATCTTACCTGCGCATATCGCCCACACTAAGATTAAGCCAATGCGTGCCAACAGCCGCCGCGCTGCGTTTAACAAAAAGTTTTTTGCCTTTGTAAATGGGCCTTATAAACGTTTTATTGAGCGTTGTGTTGAGTGGCGCTGGACTGTACTGCTGAGCTTTGTTGCGATGTTGGTGTTCAGCTTAAGTTTGGTGACTTCAAACCTTGTGCGCTTTATTCCGTTCCCGAAAGTGCCTGAAGACTATCCGAAAATAGAAATCACCATGAACGATAATGTATCGGATGAACAAACGATTGCAGCAATGCAGGCAATTGAGTTGATGGTACGTAACGTGGATAAAGAGATTGTTCAAGAGTTTGGCCAAGGCATTATCAAAGATGTATACGCTTGGAACCAAAGTCGAACTAAGGGCTCGGTGCTTGCGACATTAGTTGAAGAGGATCTTAGACCATTTACAGCCTTTGAGTTGGCACGTCGTTGGCGTGAAGCGATGCCAGAAATTACCGCAGTAAAATCAATCATTGTATACGATAGTGTTGGTGAGCAAAGCGGTGGCGAAGGCGAATTTGGTTATCGCCTACTCGGCTCTGATATAGACACGCTTAATGCGGCTGGCAGACAGCTTATAGCCATGCTGCAACAACAGCCTGGGCTATTTGATATTAGCTCAAGTATTGACCCTGCAAGCAAGGAAGTGCAAATAGCATTGAAGCCAGTTGCCTATGAATTAGGCTTACAACTTTCAGATGTTGCCATTCAAGTAGGCAATAGCTTCTATGGTGGTGAGGCGCAGCGCGTGATTCGTGACGGTGAAGAAATTAAAGTGATGGTACGTTACCCAGAGCTTGACCGTAGGGCACTTGCTTCACTCAAGCGCACAATCATTACCACCGCAAAAGGTAAAGAAGTCATGCTTGGTGACGTAGTCGAATTTATTGAAAAGCCAGGGATCAACTATATTCGTCGTGAAGATGGGTTTAGAACTGTTTATGTTTACGGCAGTATTGATGAAGAGCTGATCGAGCCTGATGCTGTGGTGAAGAATATTGAAGACAACATTTTACCTGATCTGCTCAAACAGTTCCCTGGTGTGAAAACCAAATTGGGTGGCTCTGTTGAAGAGCGCCAAGCGCAAACCAGTGAGCAAATCCTCTTCTTCGCCGCGGGTATGCTGATGGTATATATCCTCTTAGCTGTGCCGCTGAAAAGTTACGCACAGCCACTGATCGTAATGTCGGTTATCCCATTTAGTTTAGTCGGTGCGCTGTGGGGGCATTTAATCTTTGGCTTAGATATGAGTACCATGTCGATGTTTGGCTTGGTTGCAGCCGCAGGGGTTGTTATTAACGATTCCTTGGTAATGACAGATTATATTAACCAAGCTCGTGCAGAAGGTGTGCGGATCAAAGATGCGGTAGTTGAGGCCGGCTGTGCTCGCTTTAGGGCTATCACCCTAACATCCATCACGACCTTTGCTGGTGTGATGCCCATCATCTTTGAAACAAGCTTGCAGGCGCGCTTTGTGATCCCTATGGCTGTTTCACTAGGGTTCGCGGTGTTATTTGCAACGCTGATAACACTGGTGTTAGTACCTGCTTTATATCTTATCTTGGCCGATGTACAAGCTGCGGGTGCTCGTCTAAAAGGAAAAATCAGACGTAAACCACTGACTGATGATGAACCACTAGACGAAGCTGAGATCCAGTAATTCAGTATTATTATTAGTCATTCAAAAGGCCGAGCCATATAGCTCGGCCTTTTTGTTTACGCCTTATGTCTGCCTTGGAATTGCTTGGAGAATTAAGCTGATTGATATTACACTGGCAAAAAATGATAGAAATTTAGGATGAACACTAGGTGATGGATAAAACACAACCTCTAGCCAAAAAGTTACCAAAATCTTTGCTAAATCATGATCATGAACGTATCGATAACTACTACTGGATGCGGGATGATGAGCGTAAAAATGACGAAGTGTTGGCGCATTTAAATGCGGAAAATGCCCACTGTGATGCACTAATGGCACCGCACCAAACATTACAGTCACAGCTATTTGAAGAAATGAAAGGACGTATAGTAAAAGATGATAGCTCAGTGCCCTCAAAAGATGGCAGTTACTGGTATGTCAGTGAAGTGAATGGTGATGAGGAATATGCCAAGCACTATCGCGCGTCGCAAGAAGATCTGTCAGATAAAACCTTATTGCTTGATGTCAACCAACTAGCGCAAGGCAACGAGTTTTATGATGTCGGAGATATTACCGTAAGCCCGCATGAACAGCTGCTAGCCTATAGTGAAGACACTGATGGTCGCCGCATCTATACAATTAAGTTTTTGGATCTTACTACCAATACACTACTTCCTGATGTACTGCATAACACAGAAGGTCAGGTAGTGTGGGCTAACGATAATAAGACACTGTTTTACGTTAAAAAAGATGAGCAAACATTACTGGGATTCCAAGTATATCGTCACGTACTGGGCACACCGCAAAGCGATGATATTTTAGTATT
This sequence comes from Pseudoalteromonas sp. PS5, assembly GCF_004103255.1. Lineage (NCBI taxonomy): Bacteria > Pseudomonadati > Pseudomonadota > Gammaproteobacteria > Alteromonadales > Pseudoalteromonadaceae > Pseudoalteromonas > Pseudoalteromonas sp. PS5. The sequence continues at coordinate 31,602 of NZ_RCSQ01000082.1, read as the reverse complement.
TGAAGAGCAAGACCGCCAATTTTATATGGGGCTAGGTAAAAGTCGAGATGACAGTGCGATCTTCATTTATCTTGCTGCTACAGAAACCAGCGATCAGCTTATATTAGACGCGAATGACCCAATTGGAGAGTTTAAAACGCTACTCCCAAGAGTGGAGGGTCATGAGTATGGCCTTGAAAAGATGGGAGAGTTTTATTATATCCTGACAAATAAAGCGGCTAAAAACTTTCGCTTAATGCGTGCCACCGAGCAAACTATCGCTGATATTGAGCAGTGGGAAGAGGTGGTAGCACATCGAGAGCATGTCTTATTAGAGGGACTAGAGTTATTTAATAGCCACTTTGTTCTGACCGAGCGCGAGCAAGGGCAAATTCGCTTTGTTGTACATGACTATCAGGGGCAGAGTTATCATCTTAGCTTTGATGATGCTTGTTATTACGCAACGATTGGAAGTAACCCTGAACCCAGTGCAACCAGCGTTCGTATCCATTACTCAAGCATGACAACGCCTAGCTCTGTGTATGATTGCAACCTAACAAGCGGTAAAAAAACATTAAAAAAACAACAACAGGTGCTAGGTGATTTTAAACCTGAGTATTATCACTCTGAGCGCTTACATATTACTGCTAGAGACGGTGTAAAAGTCCCGGTATCCTTGGTTTATCGTAAAGATAAGTTTCAACAAGATGGCAGTAACCCTTTGCTGCAATATGGCTACGGTTCTTATGGGATCACGATAGACCCGAACTTTTCAAGTCAGATTTTAAGTTTGTTAGACAGAGGTTTTGTTTATGCGATTGCACATATACGTGGCTCTGAAATGCTAGGTCGCCAGTGGTATGAGCAAGGCAAAAAAGCGGATAAACAAAATACCTTCAACGACTTTATTGACGTAACTAAGGCATTGGTTGAGCAAGGTTATGGTGATAAAGACAAGGTATTTGCATCTGGTGGTAGCGCTGGTGGTTTATTGATGGGGGCAATTGCAAATCAAGCGCCAGAACTCTATCTCGGCTTAGGCTGTCATGTGCCGTTTTTAGATGTGTTAACTACCATGTTGGATGAATCTATTCCCCTGACCACGAATGAATATGACGAATGGGGTAACCCGAACTTCCAAGCGGATTATCAGACGATATTGGCTTACTCACCCTATGACAACATCGAGGCAAAAGCTTATCCCCATATTCTGGTTACTACAGGCCTTCATGATTCACAAGTACAGTATTGGGAGCCGATGAAGTGGGTAGCCAAGCTTAGGGAATATAAAACGGACGATAACTTGCTATTGTTTAAAACGGATATGGAAGCAGGGCATGGCGGAGCTTCTGGGCGATTTAAAAGCTTGCATGAACGTGCTTTAGAAATGGCATTTTTTATAAGTTTGCTGGACACACATAGCCAAGCTTAATTGCTCATATAGTATCACGGCCAAACTCGCTTTTACCCAAAGGCTAAGCGAGTTTGGTCGCAGTCAGTTATACCGCTAGGTAATGGCGTATTTAAAGAATGAATGCTCTTTCAAGCAAATGGGCTAGTTTAAATACGCTTTTAGCATCCAAACCAACTTTTCTTGCTCTTTGATATAGTCGCTCATGAGCGCTGCGGTTCCTTCGTCTTCAGCATCACCTGCTTGGGCTAAGATCTCACGCTGCATGGCGATGAGTGTTGTGTAACCTTTAAGTAGAGTCTCAAGCGCTTGTGTACCGTCGCTGATCCCTTTGGCTTCGCTAATTTTGCTGGTTTCTAAGTAATCTGAGAACGCATGTAGTGGATTTCCTTCAATCGTTAAAATACGTTCAGCAATTTCATCTACTTTTTCCAGAAGTAATGTATAGATTTCTTCGAATTTTAGGTGTAGTTCAAAGAACTCACGACCTTTGATGTTCCAATGAAAGCCTCGCGCATTCATGTATTGAATTTGATAGCTACTCAGTAGTGTATTCAAAGCAGTAACTAAAGCTTGGCTTTTGTCTTTGTCTAAACCGATAGAATTAATGTTTGTCATGCGATGCTCCTTGTTGATTTACAGTCAGTATGGCGCAACCGTGATGAATTGCCCAATGATTAAAATCAAACCATTTAATCTAAAAAATCAATCGTTATCATGAAAACACATCAAATATTAATACAAGATGACCTGTATCAGATCGTTAGAAAATAGTGAAAAAGTGGCGCCACCGTTGGGGAATAAAGTTTGCCAACTTTTTCCTGAAAATCGACAAGGTTGAATAAAATTTGATCCAAAACAAAACGTAAAGCCGCTAGGTCTTTTGGCGGTTTTAAAATTGATTTAGGTCAAAATATCAACGAAGTAGAAGCGCATAATCAGGTCATCAAGGCACACAAAGTAGCGTGTCTAACTACTTGAGGAAATGAGTATGAAAGGCAAAACAACATCCGAACACAAAATGGAAATCGTCGTCGTCGTTATCGCTTTAGTGGCTTTTGTAGTTGGTCTAGTTGGTCACTTGGCAGGTGCAAGTATTGCGAATTCTGATACCTTTGGTTACATCGCTGCGCCGGTTCCATTAGTCGTTGGGTTGATTGCATTTATTGCATATAAAGTGGCTGCAAGCGCAGAGCACTAGGGGTTTTTCAATAAATCGCATATATAATCCATGACTGCGCGAGAATAAATTAGGCTGGTGTGGCTGAGGTGAAATACTTTATGTTCAGCCATACCATTGAGTTTAGTTTCTTCTAGCAGCACAGTGCCGTCTGATTGACTGCCTTTTTGTAGCAATGGCATTAGCCCGATGGGCAAGTCTCCGGCAATACTGTAAAGCTTGGCGTTAAATGGCCAATCTTGGTTACGAGACAACAAAAACTCCACACTGTTTTTTAACAGTAACTCTAGGCCTTTGTCGTGCATATGCTTGGCAATGGCACTACCCTTGTGTGGTGTCCCCAACGTCACCACTTTTTTTACCTGTGTACTTGCCACTGAATTGCGCTCTAAATAAGCACGGGCGACCAAGCCTCCCATCGAGTGACAAACTAACGCAGCTGGGTGGTTACCAATAAAGTCGTCTATCGCCTTGCAGATCTTGTCGAGATTGGGGGTTAAGGTGTTGTAACTCAAGTTTAAGATACGATAGCCAGATCTTTCCAAACGTGCGCTAAGGGGCTTCATTACAAAGCCTGACATATACAATCCGTGTAACACAACAACACATTGTATTTGTTGTGTTACGACGTTTTCTAAAGGAATGGGAGAGTGACGCATGTTGCTCCTGAAAACGTGAATACCCCGAGGTTTGGCTTAAGTGTATCACTCTCACTTGAATACTTGGTTATTCAAATTGCCATTCTTGTTTGTAATCATACCGAAAGCCAATAGAGATTGAATCCATATCTTCTTGATTATCATAAGACTTATTCAAATATTCAAGGTGTATTCTCAGTGGTGCAGTGGGAAGCCACTCCAATGTGATGTTGTAACCGTCAAAACTTTGATTGAGCGGATCGAATTGGTAGTAACCATCATCAAAATTAAAGTAACCAGTTTTTAGCTTGTAATGCTTTGATAGTTGATACGCTAAGGAAACATCAAAGGTATGCCCTTGCCTTGAAGCAAGAGAACTATTGCGCTCATACTCTTTATCTTGATAAGCCACAGCAGCGTATAAATCAGGCGTGAATTGATAAGCAAGTGCACCAGACCACAACCGGTTTTCACCGATATGCAGTTCGTTGTCATATACATCATTATGCTGATAGGTAATAGCAGCATGTAGCCCTGCTTGGTCGTAACTTAATCCGGTATTGAATAAGTCGCTTTGATTATCGCCCTTGTCGCCGTTGAATTGCCCTGCAGCAATAAACGTCATTGAACCAACGTGGTAGCGATAGGTTACGAGGTTGTCGACGAAAAAAATACTTTCAGGGTCGTAGGCAAAGGGACTGCTTGCGTGATTAAAAATATCAACATACTCAGCGATAAATAGATACTGTGCAGGTCGTTGTTTTCCAATCCCAAAGCGTCCAAATGGCGTGCCCAATGCAGTATAGGCACGTCTAGATTTACCGAAGTTTCCTTCATTTGCCAGATCTATTCCCCATTCACCATGAAGCTCAGCTTGCCAGCCAGGCATAAATTCATGGGTGACCTTAATCCCTGCGTGAGACAGTGCGTCGCGAACATCCCAATTGCTCTCGTCATTTTCATTAAGCAACCCAAATGTTGGTCTTATTGTGGCGTAGGTACGGAGTGTGGTTTTTGGCAAAGTCGTAGTCGCTTGGGAAGACTGTTGTGCCGGAGGTGGCTTTACTGTAGGTTCGGGCGGAGTAACTTTTTTTTGTATCATAAACCGTGCTTTCAAATCAGCAAGCTGGCGCTCTAAGTTTTGAATATCGGCCATAGTGACGGGTTGCTCAGAAGCCTGTAATTTTGTCGGAGTCAACAAACAAGCAATGCTTATTAGTGCGGTTGAGGTTGCTAAAGTAAAATTCATCGTTTTTACATCTCTCAGTTGCTAATAATCGAATTATAGACAACACTTTCGATATTCGAGTACTTTTTATTCAGGTTGTTGAAATATGAAGATCCGGACTAAGTTTTCTGTGGCTTCCGCCGTTGTGATCTTGTTAATAATATCTGTAACGACCCTCTCTACTTATTGGTTTGTCAGTGAATCAGTAAAAGCTAAAACGCATGCTTACGTAACTGACAGTACGAAACTGTTGGCAATTAGTATTGAAAACTGGCTCGCGGGCAAAGCTAACCAGATTAATGTAATAAAGAGCCAAATAGAACAAAATTTTAGTGAAGAGCACTTTCAGCAAGCCTTGAACACCCCCGTATTCAAAAGCGAATTTTTACTTGCTTTTGGGACGTTAGCAACCGAAGAGGGATTAAGGTCTAACAATCCTGCGCGCAAAAACCCTCCCGGTGTTGACTTCAGAGAACGCGCTTGGTATCAGCTGGGTAAAAACCAAAATAAAACAGTCTACACCAGCCCTTACACTGACGCGGCAACGGGAGAGCTGTTGCTGTCTGTGGTATCGCCCATCATGGCTGCCGGCCGCTTCAAAGGAGTAATAGGTGGAGATTTAAGCCTTAAAACGATTGCAAGTAGTGTCAATCTGGTGAACTTTGACGACACTGGGTATGCCTTTTTGGTTGATCGTGCAGGTCGAGTAATTTCACATCATGATGTTGATTTTAATGGTAAAAAGATGGAGCAGGTGTATTCAAACTTGCGTCTATCCGGCGTCGGTGAGTTGCAAGAAGTGGATACCAAAGATGGTAGTCGGCTTTTTTATTTACATCCATTAGATAATACCTACGGAACAGATTGGTATCTTGCGGTACTTATCGACAAAGCAAAAGCATATAAAACATTAACGGAAATTACTCTGAACTCATTGATTATTGCTGTTTTGGCAGTATTTATTGGTGTGGTATGCGTTAGAACACTGGCAATACATCTACTGAAGCCACTTCATGATTTAGAAACCGCAATCACTGGTATGGCAAGTGGGGGAGGCGATTTAACCCAGCGCTTGAGAATAGTTAATGAAGACGAATGTGGTGTGGTAGCACAGCAGTTTAATGTGTTTTTAGGTTTTTTACATGGGTTAGTGGGCCGGGTCAAAGAACGTGCTGATGATGTCGTACTAAGTAGCGATGCAGCAAAAGAGCTGGCGACACATTCATCGAGTCGGCTGGATAAACAAGTGAGCCTAATTGAAAATCTAGCAACAGCAATGAACGAAATGAGCACCACTTCAACGGAGATAGCAGGTAATGCACAACAGGCAGCAAGTTCTATTACTTCGGTTAATGAAAAAACTTCCGAGGGGCGGGAGATCTTCTTTCAAGCCCGCGGTCAAATTAATGCGCTAGCAGATGATATCACTGCATCTTATGAACTCAGTACTCAACTTGCTGAGTATAGCCAGAGTATTGAAAATATTTTGTCAGTTATCAACGGGATCGCAGAGCAGACTAATTTGTTAGCATTAAATGCAGCAATTGAGGCTGCACGGGCAGGTGAGCAAGGGCGAGGGTTTGCGGTAGTCGCAGATGAGGTACGCTCTTTAGCATCAAAGACTCAGGAATCAACGACTGAAATTAAGTCGATGATAGATCAAATCCAAGTGTCATCAACACAAGTGCAGCAGTCAATGGGTAGTAGTCGTGATAAAACTCAGCAATGTGTGTCGCAAACAGAGCAAGCCACGCACATGCTGGAAGAAATCTCAGAAGCCGTGAAAGAATTGATGGATCGTAATATTCAAATCGCCACCGCCATTGAAGAGCAAAGCGTAGTGATAGAAGAAATAAATAAAAATACAATACATATCAACGATATTAGTGTTGAAGTTGGTAGCTTTGCAGACAAACAGTACAGCGCCAGCGAAGAGCTTGCTAAAAATGCCCATGAGCAAGAAACGTTACTGTCGAAGTTCACGTTGTGATTTTATCATTACAACATAGCGTAAAGCGTTTGTAAGTCGATCATCCCTGTGATGCTTGAGTTTTTCTTACTTGGTCAATCGGTAAAAAAGGTCGCCGACTCGAACGCAATGTGTCTAGCTGGTAGGAGGCTTTAGTTTCTTGCATGGGAGTCGTGTTCGAAGAGCAAATAATCATCGTGAGTATTAATCTCCAGACAACCGCCCAAGGTAGATAAATAAGCGCTTCATAATTATCGTATATAAAACTAACATGCTTAAAACCTGCACTATAGCGCGATATATGTTCAATTAGTGCTAGGGAGCATATAATGTATATAATTACACCCAGTGAAATAATCCATCAAAGCTAGTGAGCTTTACTTTAGTTTAGTTGCGCTCGCGTCTTCGTAATTACCATTTTTTGATAAACACTTTTGGTATACATCACGAGTTATACAGAATTAACTCGTCATTACCCCAATTCTTCTACTTTATAGTAGAATAGGAGCTTTAGTGATGAGGTACTGCTGCTGTATTAAAAGCGTTTAGTACCCTATGTTGATCCGAAGTGCTGCGGCTGTCAGATGCAAATAGCACATCAAGGCGGTGAGTTGAGCGCAACGTATTCAATATATGAGCTTTTAAAGTTAATTAATACAGGTGGTTAAAATGGCAATACAGTGGTTCCCAGGACATATGAATAAAGCGCGCAATGAGATCAAAGAAATCATGCCGCAGATGGACGTCATTATTGAAGTGCTGGATGCCCGTATTCCATATAGCAGTGAAAACCCGATGGTGAGCCAGTTACGTGGTGATAAGCCTGTTATCAAAATCATGAATAAAGCAGATCTGGCCGACCCTGAATTAACCAAGCAGTGGATGGAGTACTTTGAGCGTGAGAGTGGCGTAAAAGCGCTGGCGTTTGGTCATGACAAGGCGAATGAAGTGCAGCGCATTAATGCGCTTTGCAAAAAGCTTGCGCCCCATAAAGTCGGTCAAGACAAGCAGCTAAAAGCGATGATAATGGGTATTCCAAATGTGGGTAAGTCAACGCTTATCAATACCCTTGCCGGTCGAATTGTTGCAAAAACGGGTAATGAACCAGCAGTAACCAAAGCGCAACAGCGAATTAAACTTGAAGACGGTATTATGCTGTACGATACGCCTGGGATGCTATGGCCAAAAGTGGAAAATGAAAATTCAGGCTATCGTCTGGCAGCGACAGGCGCTATTCGTGATACCGCGATTAATTATGAAGAGGTGGCAAGTTACACTGCTGAGTACTTATTAACTGCATACCCTGAGCTATTGAAGCTGCGCTACAAACTGGATGAATTGCCTGATTGTGATTGGACATTTATCGAGATGGCGGGTCGTAAGCGAGGCTGTGTTAAGGGTGGAAATCAGGTAGATACTCACAAAATGTCAGAGATCCTCATTAATGAGTTGCGCGATGCCGTTATCGGCAGGATCACCATGGAAACACCAGAAATGCGTGAGTCAGAAGAACAAATGGTCGCTGAATTGAGAGCTCAAGCAGAAGCCAAAAAGGCTGCTCGCGAAGAAGAGAAGCGTCAGCGCCGCGCGAGGGCTCGAAAAAATCGCCGCTAAGCGGCGAATTTGGTTTGATTTCGACCTTGCTTAGCTTGATAAAGCGCGGCATCAGCGCGCTTTATAAAACCATCTTCCGATTCATCAATGTGATATTGTGCAACGCCAATACTGACAGTGACTTTTACCTCACACTCAGCTCTCTCCAGAGCGATATGAATTTTCTCAGCTACCGCAATTCCTTCATCTAACGTCGTTTTTGGCAGCAAAACCATAAACTCTTCACCACCCCAGCGACACAATAAGCCGTTGTTTTCTATTTGGCGTTTACACACAGTTGCGAAACATTGCAGCACCCTATCACCGACAACATGGCCATGTCGGTCGTTAACTTGCTTAAAATGGTCAATATCCATCATCAGCATAACAACGGGGGTTGATTGGTTTCTGGATTTCGCAAGGTGATGTTGTAGCTGCGGCTCGAAAGCTTGGCGATTAAAGGTGTCTGTGAGTTTGTCGTATTTAGCCATTTTTTCTAAGCGCTTTTGATAATGGTTAAATGTTAAGTGTGCAACGACCAGTATAAATATCGTAACAAAACTACCGACCCATAAATTCGTAGTAAGAATGTCATCTATACCGTTGGATTTATCAACTTTCTGCTCAACAATTAAATGCCATCCAATAGAATCCAAGTAACGCGAATGGACAAATTTTGTATGGCTTTGCGACTCAATGATAAATTGATATTCAGATTGTTTAAGTAATGTTGTTGCTTGTGATGGGAAATGGTCATGAATGCTGGTGCCAGACAACACAGTATCATTAAAAAATAGTACTCTACCTTTATGATCGATAAAGTAGAACTTACGCTCATAAGTATTTTCATACTGCGTGATTAAGTGATGTAAATCAGCCAACAACACACCCACTCCGACAATACCCAGCACCTCATCGTCAAGTTCTATTTTGTGATTAACGTAGACGATAGCTTCACTATTATCCCTTGGGTCAATGTCTACATTGAGAGAATAGGGGGAGTCACTGTGAAGACTCTCGCGGTACCAGTCATTTTGTTTTTCACGAATATCTAATTGCTCTGTTGAGCCATTCGCATGATAGTAAGTAAGGCGTTTATCATCGACTAAAAAACTGGTTCTGGCTTGGTGCAGTGCGCGGGTGTCAGCAAGGTAAGTGAAGATGAGATCTGAGTTACGTTGCTCAGATTGCAGCCACTGTCTAATAAATACATTGTTCGCCATTTGCTGAGATACAATGATTGGTGCTTGCAAACGTTTTTGTAAATCTAAATCGACGAGGTGACTGGTAAGTGGTAGAGCGTCATCGCTAATCCCGTGATAAAGAGACTGTTTTGCATGCTCAATACTGATCCAGCTTGTAAAGATGAAGCCTACCAACAGTAGCAAACTTAACAACATATTGTAACGATAGCGTCTCGCGTTCATATTATTGTTATTTTTGGAAAAGTAGCATGATACGAGTTTGGCTAACAGAAAGCGATTACACGCTATTACAGCTTAATTTGAAGTCGAGGGATTAAGCGTGAGTGAGAAATAAAAAAGCCCTGAGCAGGGCTTTTTAAGTTCATATCTACCGTCACCGATATGAGCAATGTAGCAAGTAATGGTTGCCAGTGACACACATCAAGGGGCGTTGTAGCGCATCACCGACAACACGATTCAGGGTCGAATCAGCAAGAGTATGAGCTCTTGTTGAGATTGATTATCAATTAGATTTACTCAAACGTCAATATCTTTTTGAAAATAATTCTCATTATCGATTTTTTGGGGGAGTGAGTGACAAACCTGAGGTTCGGATAAGGAATCCTCTTATATTAATCAGTCTTGATATTTGCTCATTTTGAAGACGTAAATCTGACGCTAACTGTGCTAAAAGTTTTTTATTTATGACAACTAAATAGCAAAATTTTTGCCTTGCTTAAAAGTGAACTTAACCCAGCTAGCGCTGCTATACAGGTATTAATTATCTGCGGATTAGGTTAGCTAGAGTGAAGGGTTATAATATCTTGGATTTAGGGCATAAAAAAAGCCCTGAGCAGGGCTTTTTAAGTTCATATCTACCGTCACCGATATGAGCAATGTAGCAAGTAAATTGTGAGAATGGACTTAGTCAGCTTTAGGGGCGACCGAGTTAAGTTCATTCAAGCCATTAACGTTGGCAATCCGTGTTTCAGGGTCGAGAAACAAACTAGAGTACTATTGCCAAATTAGGAGTACATCGGGTGGATGGTTAATAGATATCATCAACACATCTAACTAAGTTGGCTAAACAACACGCTTCCGTCTTGTTGATATTGATTATCAGTTAGATTTGGTGGTGAGTCAATAGTTTTTTGAAAATAATTCTCATTAATATCTTTGTGATGTGTAGAGTGTGCATTTAATACTGTTGGGGGTCTACTACAGATGTCTTCGCTGTTTTAGGCGGTCTTTTATGTCATGACAGGTTGTTATACCAATTAGACTTAATCCTTGCTCAATTTGAAGGCGTAAATCTGACGCTAACCGCGTTAAGAATTTCGATTTAGAACAACTAAATAGCAAAATTTTTGCTTTGCCTACATGGCGGGGAGGTACCTTGGCGAGAATTGGAGGCGGCAGCGGGTTATCGACTAGATTTTATCGCCTCAACATAGGCTACTTAATTAAGATAATTGGTATTAGCTTACATCTCGCAATTTAAATAGCCTTAAAATAAAAAAAGCCCTGAAAAGGGCTTTTTGATTTCATATCTACCGTCACCGATATGAGCAATGTAGCAAGTAAAAAGTGGAGTTAGCGTCTAAATACGAGGAGCAATGCAAGTGCCTGCTAACATCCTAGGTAGTTATGGTTACCAGCCATGTTTCGGGTCAAGAAACTAGTGTATTAACAAGTTGAGCCGTCACTCCCTTCTTGTTGATATTGATTATCAATTAGATCTAGGTTGCTGTCAACACTCTTTTTGAAAATAATTCTTATTTAGATCTAAGTGTATGTAAATCAATCAAATATAAACTTTTAGAGGTGTATGTTTTTTTATTGTGTATATTTGGTTGTTTTTTTCCAGATGTTTACTTTTGCTCCCCTATACGAGACTCAAAAACAAACCACATGCTGCTAGATATCGTTGTATTTCTGTTCAACTCCTGCATTCTTTTATGGCTATTATTAGTTGTCATTAGCGTGCGGATATAAAGTGGAGAGTGGTTATATTTTCAGACTGGCAAGTTAACTTAGGCTTTGAATAACCAATGTCTTTTTAGTGTTTCGTGCTAACAGCGTCGGAATCACTTCCAACAGCCAATAAGTTTATGTGTAAATTCACGTAACCTATCGGATACAAATTAGCCGGATATGAGAGTTGAGCTACTTTCAAAGTATTCTGGTTTAATAAGGTAATAATTGATAAAACGATAATACCAATTTTCTTAATTAAGTAGCCTATGTTGAGGCGATAAAATCTAGTCGATAACCCGCTGCCGCCTCCAATTCTCGCCAAGGTACCTCCCCGCCATGTAGGCAAAGCAAAAATTTTGCTATTTAGTTGTTCTAAATCGAAATTCTTAACGCGGTTAGCGTCAGATTTACGCCTTCACATTGAGCAAGGATTAAGCCTAATTGGTATAAACTAGCTTATTCTTTCTCTGATCCTCAAGCTAAGCGATGTAAAATATAGGTGTCAATATGTCATGTCATCGCCAAAAATGCTGCTCTAAGAAGTGAGGTACAGGTAAATCATCCTCGAAAATTTCGCATTAGAAACTTTTTCGCGAATTGATTGCATTTTAAACGACTTCAAGGATGATGTTCGCTACAAGAGGTGATATACTCCCGCCGAATAATTTTTCTACTTTAAATAGAGTAAAACAATGGCAGATTTATCGAAATACAGAAACATTGGTATTTTCGCGCACGTTGATGCGGGTAAAACTACCACCACTGAGCGTATTCTAAAGCTTACTGGTAAAATCCACAAAACTGGTGAAGTACACGACGGTGAGTCTACTACCGACTTCATGGAGCAGGAAGCTGAGCGTGGTATTACTATCCAATCAGCAGCGGTAACTTGTGAGTGGAAAGGCCACCGTTTAAACGTTATCGATACTCCTGGACACGTTGACTTCACAGTAGAAGTATACCGTTCACTTAAAGTACTTGACGGTGGTATCGGTGTATTCTGTGGTTCTGGTGGTGTTGAGCCGCAATCAGAAACTAACTGGCGTTATGCGAACGAATCAGAAGTTGCACGTGTAATCTTCGTAAACAAACTAGACCGTATGGGTGCAGACTTTTATCGTGTAGTTGGTCAGGTTGAAAAAGTACTTGGCGCTAACCCACTAGTGATGACGCTTCCAATTGGTATCGAAGACCAATTCACAGGTGTAGTAGACGTACTTGAGAAGAAAGCGTACGTTTGGGATGACACAGGTCTTCCAGAAAACTACGAAGTTACTGACGTTCCTGCGGACATGGTAGACAAAGTTGAAGAATACCATGAGATGCTAGTTGAGTCTGCTGTTGAGCAAGACGACGACCTAATGGAAGCATACATGGAAGGTGAAACTCCTTCACTAGAGCAAATCAAAGCATGTATCCGTAAAGGTACTCGCGATCTTGCATTCTTCCCTACATACTGTGGTTCTGCGTTTAAGAACAAAGGTATGCAGCTAGTACTAGACGCAGTTGTTGATTACCTACCGTCTCCAACTGAAGTTGATCCACAGCCTCTAACAGATCCTGAAACTGGTGAGCCTACTGGTGACGTTGCGACAGTTGATGCAGAAGAGCCACTTAAAGCGCTTGCGTTCAAAATCATGGACGACCGTTTCGGTGCACTTACGTTCATCCGTATCTACGCTGGTCGCATGAAAAAAGGTGACACGATCCTTAACTCTGCAACTGGTAAAACTGAGCGTATCGGCCGTATGGTTGAGATGCAAGCAGACGAGCGTAACGAACTTACTGAAGCACAAGCGGGTGACATCATCGCTGTTGTAGGTATGAAGAACGTTCAAACTGGTCACACGCTATGTGATCCTAAGCACGAATGTACTCTAGAAGCGATGATCTTCCCTGATCCGGTAATCTCTATTGCTGTTGCACCTAAAGATAAAGGTGGTAACGAGAAGATGGGTATCGCTATCGGTAAGATGGTTGCAGAAGATCCGTCATTCCAGGTTGAGACTGACGAAGATTCAGGTGAAACTATCCTTAAAGGTATGGGTGAACTTCACCTAGACATCAAGGTAGACATCCTTAAGCGTACTTACGGCGTTGAGCTAGTTGTTGGTCAGCCTCAGGTTGCTTACCGTGAAACTATCACGCAAGAAGTTGAAGACAGCTACACGCACAAGAAGCAGTCTGGTGGTTCTGGTCAGTTCGGTAAGATCGACTACCGCATCAAGCCTGGTGAAGTTGGTTCTGGTTTCACGTTCTCATCTTCAGTTGTTGGTGGTAACGTACCTAAAGAATTCTGGCCAGCAGTTGAGAAAGGCTTCGCGTCAATGATGGAAGAAGGTGTTCTAGCTGGCTTCCCTGTACTAGACGTTGAAGTTGAGCTATTCGACGGTGGTTTCCACGCAGTTGACTCATCAGCAATCGCATTCGAAATCGCAGCTAAAGGCGCTTTCCGTCAGTCTATCCCTAAAGCGGGTGCACAACTTCTTGAGCCAATCATGAAAGTTGACGTGTTCACGCCAGAAGACAACGTAGGTGACGTAATTGGTGACCTTAACCGTCGTCGCGGTATGATCAAAGATCAAGAAGCTGGCGCAATGGGCGTTCGTATCAAGGGTGAAGTACCACTATCTGAAATGTTCGGATACATCGGTCACCTACGTACTATCACGTCTGGTCGTGGTCAGTTCTCTATGGAATTCTCACACTACGCTCCGTGTCCAGCAAATGTTGCTGAAGCGGTAATCGCAGCTGAGAAAGAGAAAAAAGCAGCTAAGTAATAAATTACTTATTCTGTCAGAAAAGGCCGCCTTCTGCGGCCTTTTTTATTTTTTAAATTCAATAGGTTAAACTAGGAATATTCCCTCTACAACTCGTCACTTTTAATTCATATTTTATTAATTCTAAAGTTCTTGCTTTAGGAACATTGCCACTTTATCATTACGGTTTGTCGAATAAACATAGCCCCATAATGGCATTGACATTGTCTGTGGGAATGTTTGGTTGGGTAAATAAAGGAGATACTCAATGAGAACCATAGAATTGGAAATTAACTGGCTTTTTTACGTAATTTCATTATCACTGATATGGCTAAGTCACACAGCCTTTTCTACGTTTGGTATTCCTGCGTCATTGCTTCAAATTGTTACCATGTTACTATTACTGTCTGTGCTAACAACACTTGCCTTCTCACTAACGGGAAAGCGCTTTTTACATATTGACAAAGTAGGTGTTAGTTATAGCTGCTTTGGTAAAACACACTATATCCATGCTGAGCATATCAAGTCTATTAAATTACGCTCTTTTGGAGTGTTGAGCATCCCTGAAGTTTACCTAGATAACGGTACTGTTAAACGCTTTTTAAGCTGGAAGATGACCCGCGAAGAGCTGAATAAAGCAGATACAATATTACACTGATAATCTACAAAGAGTGTTGCTATTCTCAACATATAAAATTACGCTAGGTAACACCACTTCAGCGTAATTCTTGCTCATCTAGAGAGTAAATCAGGTGCTACAATTGGCTACTCAGAACGGCATTCATTATCCGAAGTTCAGGTTAGCTAAGTAACCAAATCTTTGCCTTATCTATATGGACATAGGTACTTTGGCGGCAGCGATATGCTTGATAAAACTCCAAAGTTCAAAATGAGCACTTATCCAAGCTAGTTGGGATACGTGCTCATCTACTTAATTGCAGATTATTTTTCGTTTAGCCAAATAGCTGCTTGCTTTGCAAAGTAAGTTAAAATGCCATCTGCGCCTGCACGTTTGAATGCTAAAAGGGACTCAAGCACCACTGGTTTTTCTGCCAGCCAGCCGTTATCAATTGCAGCTTTGTGCATTGCATATTCGCCACTGACTTGGTAAGCAAATGTAGGTACTCCAAATTCATCTTTTACACGTCTAACAACATCAAGATATGGCATGCCTGGTTTGACCATAACCATGTCCGCACCTTCTTGTAGGTCAAGGGCAACTTCCCTGAGTGCTTCGTCTGAATTTGCAGGATCCATTTGATAGGTTTTCTTGTCGGCACCTTTAAGATTACCAGCTGACCCAATCGCATCGCGGAAGGGGCCGTAATAACTTGAAGCATATTTAGCTGAATAAGCCATAATACGCGTATGGATGAAACCACATTCCTCAAGCGCCTCTCTTACAGCACCAATTCGGCCATCCATCATATCGGAGGGGGCAACCACATCTGCGCCGGCTTCAGCATGGGATAAGGCCTGTTTGACCAGTACTTCAATGGTCTCCTCGTTCATTACATAGCCATCGTCATCTAAAATGCCATCTTGACCGTGGACGGTGAACGGATCTAGTGCAACATCGGTAATCACACCAAGCTCTGGACATTCAGCCTTTATAGCTCTTACTGCCCGTTGCGCTATCCCTTCAGGGTTATAAGCTTCCTCTGCAAGCAGAGATTTATGTTCAGCTGGCGTCACAGGAAATAGTGCAATGGCAGGTACACCAAGCGCCACGAGTTGTTTAGCTTCTTCAACAAGTAAGTCAATTGATAAACGTTCGATACCTGGCATAGAGGGAATAGCTTCGCGCTTTGATTCTCCATCCAATACGAAAACTGGATAAATCAAGTCATTGACTGTCAGCGTGTTTTCGCTCATTAGACGTCTTGAAAAGTCATCGCGACGCATTCTGCGCATGCGAGTAAGGGGGAAAAGATCAAGTCCTGATTGAGCCACGTTAATTCTCCTGATTGGTTTGAAAAGTAATAACACGATTTCGGCCTTGCTGTTTAGCTTGATATAAGGCTTTGTCCGCATTATCAGTATAAAGTTGTGGGTTATGTGGATCTGAAACAATAGCACTATAAACACCAGCACTTGTTGTCATCGTTAGCTGATGCTCACCAATTTCAATAACAAGCTCAGCGGTTGCCATTCTTACACGTTCTGCAACTTCGCAGGCACCCGCTTCTGATGTGTTGGGTAGGAGCAAAATAAACTCTTCTCCACCATAACGGAATACTTCATCATGTGGTCGGCGTAAATGTGATTTAATCAAGTTAGCGAATTCGCAAATGGCTTGATCACCTGCTAAATGACCATATTGGTCGTTAATTTTTTTAAAGTGGTCTATATCAAAAATGATCAGACTCAGTACTGTTTGTTCTCGTCTAGAACGGCGCGCTTCCATTTGAAGGCGCTTATCAAAATAGCCGCGATTTTTTACTTTAGTTAAGGGATCTTCCATGTTCATACGCTCAAGTTCGCGATTTTTATCTTCGAGTTCGCGTAACGTTACCTGAAGCTCAAAAGTGCGTGATTCAATACTGGACTCCAAATCATATTGTGCCTGCTCTTGTAGTTTTAGTTTTTCTTTTAGTAGTGCATCTTCAGCTTGCGTGTGTGCGAGGCGGCGCTGCTGGCTGGCGAGTTTTTCATCTCTTTGATGAATGTATAGATGAACCACAAGGTAGCAAAGTAGTGTTGTTTCAAGGGTAAAAATACCGAAGTAGCCAACATGATGTAAGAAACTGCCTGACTGAATGCCAACTTCCACCGTGAGTGGGTAGCTAACCAAAATAAAGTGGCACAAGAGCACTGCAAGTAGCGCATTTCTGCGTGGATGAGTAAGGCGCGCAACACTATAAGTAAGTAGGATTGTGATTATTAAGCTGACACTCAACGCCAGCAGAATTGAAAATGAAACAGGTAGCGTAATTATGCCTATAAACAACAATACAACCACAAGCTTCACCCAGCTATCTGAAAGCGTTGGATGAGATAGCAGCTGTTTTCCCGAACAAAAATGCAGTTGAGGTAATAGTAATAGGCTTAGTGACAGAGTCATTATGCCTTGACCGTATTGTTGGAACCATTGCCAAGAAGAATAAAAATATCGATATCCAAACCCATAAAGGTGGGCATTAAGCAGCCATACTAGCGAAGTAAATACAGTGGCGTATAAGAAGTAACGCTTTCTGGTCACGTTATACAAAGTAACATTGGTTAATGCTAGTGCTAAGATGAAGCCTGCTAGAATACCAAAAATTAAATTAAATTTACTTTTGTGTTTGAGATACGCGTTGGGCTCCCAAATTGTGATTGGCGCATTTATCACCCCTTCATCACTGAGCTGTAGATATAATTGACTCTGTGTTTGCGGCTGTAATTCTAGTGGTACAATCAATGCCTCGTATTTTAAGGGGCGCTTTATTAAGGGCAGCGCATCGCCACTGTCTACAGTTAAAATAGGGTGGTTTGGCCTGACGTGATAAGCGGTTACAGCATCTAATAGATTATTATTAATGCTCACCAGTATTGGCTTCACAGCGCTGCTTGCATTATGCAGCTCTATCTTAAGCCAAAGGTACTTTTTATTAGGTCTAAGTCCTGTTGGCAGGCGGGCGCTTTGGTGCCACTCTACTGGCTCTGAGAGCAGCTCATTTAATGATGCGTATTTACTCAGCGTATAATCCAGTTTGACTCGATGTTCGGCATCAAACGATTCAGATATCGTCACCGCAGAGCACGCAATAAAACTTGATAACAATAGGAGTAAAGACAGCATCAGGCGTAGCAATGGTTTTACCTCACAAACAGTTGTTTAAAGTTTTGAGTCGTGGCCTGCATGATGGTTTGCGCTGAACACTGCTTAAGATGTGCGATTTGGTCAGCCACATAGGATAGAAACATCGGCTCATTACGCCGCGATTTGGGCTTTGGTGTAATGGTTCTCGGAAGTAAATAGGGAGCATCCGTTTCTATCAATAGCCGATCTAGAGGAATATATTGTAGTAACTGTTGCAGGTCTTGGCCTCTTCTTTCATCACAGATCCAGCCTGTAATACCAATCATTAGTCCATAATCTAGATAGTTTTTCAGCGCGGTTTTATCACCGGTAAAACAGTGTAATACACCTTCAACCTTAACTTCGTTGAGCAATGGCATCAACGCTGAGTGGGCCTCTCTTTCATGCAAATAAACGGGAAAGTTGGCCGCCTGTGCAAGGTGCAGTTGTGTTAAGCATACTGACTGCTGGATTGGTCTGGGTGAAAAGTCGCGATTAAAATCAAGACCACACTCACCAACGGCCACAACATGATGACTACTGGTTAATAACGCACTCAGATCATCGTAGAGGCTATCTGGTGCATGTCTGGCATCATGAGGGTGTACGCCCACCGAACAAAACAATTGGTGCTTTTCGGCAAGTTCTATACTTTCTTTACTACTTTGCAGGTCGCAACCAATAGCCAGCATAGAACTTACCCCAGCACTTTTAGCTCTGGCGATCACGGACGGTAGATCGGCCGAAAATTGTGAGCTGGTTAAATTAACTCCAGCATCAATCATGGTGCTCATTAATTAACTCGTTTGACGCGCGTAGTGCGATTAAGCCCCGCTTTTTTCATTAAGAAAGAACCAAAAGATGCGCGCTCAATGATTACTGTGTCACCAGCATCGACAAAGAAAGTTTCTGATTTTACTTGTTTCCACACTTGGCCATTGTCTAATGTGAATACCATTCTATTTCTCGCTTTTTCGGTAATTTCAGTGACTTTGGCTGTGATTTCTTCAATGTCCTCGCTGGCGGCTTTGACGCGGCGCTCTAAGCCAAAACCTTCCTCTACTGATTGTGGTGTAGGTGCTGTATTAGCCAGAGACTCAACTTGCTTTTGCACAGTAGGCTGCGCCGATGTTTTAGCAACTTGTGGCTTGCTAATGGGCTTATTCGCGATCACGTTGTCGTAACACATCAGGCGGTTGAAATCATTTTCAATTAAGGTACACGCTTTTAGTGCTTGAGTATTTATTGTTTCAGCGGCACACAATGAAGAAAATCCCATTGCAAACAGCATCATGGTTTTTTTCATTCTTCTGACTCCTGTTGTTGTGGTTTGGTGCTGTAAAATCTAGCTAAAATCAATCCGACCTCAAACAATAGTAACATGGGTAATGCTAACAAAGTTTGAGATAGAACATCTGGGGGGGTTAAAAACATGGCGATAACGAAGGTGCCCACGACCACATAGGGTCGCTTTGCTTTTAGGCTCGCGGTTGTTGTCATACCACTCCAGCAAATAAGCATAATGGCTACTGGAATTTCAAAGGCGATCCCAAAAGCAAAAAATAGCTTAAGAATAAACCCCAAATAGCTGCTAATATCCGGTGATAGCGTCATCATCTCAGGGCCTACGCTAGTAAAAAAGCCTAGAATGATAGGCATAACGACGAAGTAGCAAAATGCGATACCACCATAAAAAAGTAGCACGCTAGATAGCAAAATAGGGATCAGCATACGCTTTTCGTGCTGGTACAAGCCCGGTGCAATAAACCCCCATATTTGGTGCAAAATAAATGGCACTGCAGCAAATAAAGAAACAAATAATGTTAGCTTGAATGGCGCAAAGAAAGGTGCAGTTACATCGGTGGCAATCATGGTGGTGTTGCTTGGTAAACTCTCCACCAGTGGAGCTGCAACAAAGGCATAAATGTCATTGGCAAAGTACACCAATGCGACAAAAATAATAAAAACGCTCATTAGCGCTTTCATTAAGCGGTTTCGTAGCTCAACTAAATGGGCGATAAATCCACTTTGGGCTGATTCTGTCATGTAGCTTGACTCGTAAGAAGTAAAATGCAAATTAGACTAGCTGATGGACGAAACTTGGGCCGCGGTAGCCCAAGCTTTGCAATGACTCAACTACTCAATAGTAAGATTGAATTAGTTTTTATTGTTGTTGTCAGTTGGTTTAAAAGAGTGCTTAACTGATTCAGCAGCATCTCGTAACTCTTGAACGGACTGTTTGAGCTCGGGGGCTAAGTCTTGCATTCCCATTTGTTCCGCTTTTTTTAAATTATTATGTAGCTCGTGCACTCTAAGCTCTTCGCTCACCTCAGCTTTTACTGAGTTGGTGAAAGATTTCACAGTTTTGATCCACCTAGCTACAGTGCGGATTGCGACAGGAAGACGTTCAGGGCCAAGTACTATCAGACCAACGATAAGTACAACCACTAACTCCCACATACCCATTTCAATTACACCTTATTCTTTTCTTTCTCTGAGGCAGGCTGTGCTTGTTGAGTTGTTGTGTTATTTAGTTTTTCGGGTTCAGCCTCTGGTTTAGACTCTGTCGCTGAATCTTCATCAGAGACGGCCTTTTTAAACCCCTTTATTGCGCCGCCTAAATCACTGCCGATACCACGCAGCTTTTTAGTTCCAAATAACAAAACAATGATGGCTAAAATAATAAGTAATTGCCAAATACTAATCCCACCGAATCCCATACTAACTCCATTGATACTTACAGCTTAAGAATAATGATTATACGCCTAGCGAGCAAAAAATCACCCTGTTTTACGCCAAGCGGTAACAAATACTAACAAGGCGATTATTGCCACAATAGCACTTGCTAAATACTTATCGGATATATAACTCAGTCCTGATACCACTGTTAGGCTACTTGCCACTAAACCTAATAATAGCGGTTTAGTTGCAGTATCAGCTGTTTTTGTGACAACTTGAGGTGGCCTGCGCTTGAGACTTTGATAAATTAAATCAGGTAGTTCTGGCATTTTTTCTGCCCAAAACGGCAGATTGGCGTAGAGTTTCTTCGCTACTGCTAATGGACCAACCTGTTCCTGAACCCAGTTTTCTAAGAAGGGTTTAGCAGTCTTCCATAAGTCAAGCTGGGGGTAAAGTTGACGTCCAAGGCCTTCGACGTAAAGCAACGTTTTTTGTAGTAATACTAGCTGTGGTTGTACTTCCATATTAAAGCGTCTAGCAGTATTAAATAAGTTCACCAGTACATGACCAAAAGAGATCTCCGCAAGTGGCTTATTAAAGATAGGCTCGCAAACAGTGCGAATGGCAAATTCAAACTCTTCCACACAGGTGTCTGCGGGTACCCAGCCTGAATCTACATGGAGCTGTGCAACTTGGCGGTAATCACGGTTAAAAAAAGCGATAAAGTTTTCGGCTAAATAACGCTTATCTTCACGATTTAACGTACCAACAATCCCGCAATCAATGCCAATATATTTTGGATTGTGTGGGTTTTCGCGAGAGACAAATATGTTCCCAGGGTGCATGTCTGCGTGAAAAAAACTGTCTCGGAATACCTGAGTGAAAAAGACCTCGACACCACGCTCTGCGAGCAGCTTCATGTTTGTACCTTGTGCAAGAAGCGCTTCGGTATCTGAAACCGCAATGCCATAGATACGTTCCATTACGAGGATATTTTTTCTTGAGTAATCGCTGTAAACTTCTGGAATGTATAAAGAATCAGAATCTTCGAAGTTACGTCTAAGCTGAATGGCGTTGGCGCCCTCACGCATTAAGTCTAACTCGTCCAGTAAGGTTTTTTTATATTCTCGTACCACCTCTACTGGGCGAAGTCGCTTTCCTTCACTAAGTAAGTTGACGACCACTTTGGCAAAGCGCTCCATCAGGGATAAATCAGCGTGAATCTGTTTCTCAATGTCGGGACGAATAACCTTAATCACGACATCTTTGACGTCATCTTGGTGATGTAACTTGGCTGCATGCACTTGTGCAATTGATGCAGAAGCGAGAGGTTGTGCTTCGAACTCTACAAAGTGCTCGTGTATATCGCTGATCTCCAAAGCGTCTTCAATTAGCTGTTGTGCAAGCTTCGGATCAAAAGGCTGTACTTGGTCTTGAAGGAATGCCAGCTCTTGGGCTATTTCAGGCGGCAATAAGTCGCGGCGAGTTGACAGCATTTGACCAAACTTGATCCACACCGGCCCAAGTGTCTGTAAGGCAAGGCGAAGGCGTGTCCCAATAGGTTTGTCTTTGTGCTTGTTACGCATCCAGAATAAGCTAGCTCGCGCAGCTTTGCCGTACCAAGGCTGTTTGTGTGCAGGAATTAATTCGTCTAGGCCATAATCTAAAAACGTTTTTGTGATCTGATGCAAGCGAAGGAGAGACAAGCTAATTTCCTTTGGAGTTTTGAAGTAAAGTATTGATACGTTGCGCGACGCTCTCTAACTGGCCATTCACGGAACGCACTTGCTGCTTAAACTGTTCAAATTCGAGTGGATGAGGAGATACCTTGAGCTCATCCTGAAGCAGCTCACTGAGCGTCACTTTAGCAACTTGTGCATCTTGCTGAGCTCGCTTGCGGATAGTGTTGATACTATCCACAATGACTTGTGCGGGGGCATCACCAAGATACTGAGCAAGGTGCTCCGCCCAATCAATATCCAAAGCCGCAAGAGCGTTACTATACAATTGTGCTAAAGCGAGATCGCCATCTAGATCGAGTTTATCTTGACGTATTAGTGCGGTTAGCTTACTTGGATCTGTGAGTTCAAGCAGCGTAGCGCAGTCTGCGCTAATGGTGCAATCAGCGTTGCCATCAAAAGGGCATAATACATGAATGTGTTCACCGGTATTGGTGATAGCTAAATGCAGATGCAAATCGCGAACCTCAACACTCAGTATTTTGTGACGTCCTTTACTTAATGCACCTTGCAACTCAGATGAGAGTGTTAGGGCTTTATTTAGCGCCGCTTCAATTACGGCGCCAAGTAGCGATGCAAGCACGGAGACTCCTAAAATTTAAAACCACGATGAAGCGCGACAATACCGCCGGTCATGTTTTGATAATCAGTTTGTTCAAACCCAGCGTCATCCATCATAGCCTTTAACGTGTCTTGATCTGGGTGCATACGGATAGACTCTGCAAGGTAGCGATATGATTCGCTGTCATTTGCTACTAACTTACCCATCGCAGGCAGTAGAGTGAATGAGTACATATCATAGAGTTTTGCCAGCGCTTCGTTATCGGTTTTGGAAAACTCTAATACCAGTAAGCGGCCACCTGGTTTGAGTATGCGATACATAGAGCGTAGCGCTTTATCTTTATCAGTGACATTACGTAAGCCAAATGCGATGGTGATGACATCAAAGGTGTTGTCGTCAAAAGGAAGCATTTCGGCATTCATTTGCACGTATTCTATGTTACTGACCAACCCGAGATCGCGCAGCTTTTCACGGCCAACTTTCAGCATCGAGTCATTGATGTCACCTAAGATGACCTGCCCCTTGTCACCAACTAACTCACTAAACTTGGCAGTTAAGTCGCCTGTTCCGCCAGCTAAGTCTAAGACTTTGTGGCCAGCCCGAACACCTGAACAAGCGATAGTTTGACGTTTCCACAAGCGATGAATACCAAAAGACATCAGGTCGTTCATGATGTCATATTTTGCTGCGACAGAATGAAACACGTCTGCAACCATAGAAGCTTTTTTGTCTGCTTCTACTGTTTTATATCCAAAGTGGGTGGTGTTGTCTTGTGATTCTTTCATGCGGATTCCATCAATACACGGTAACTGTGTCATTAGTGTACTTGATAGGTAGCTGTAGGTGCAATTTCTTATCTACCTTGTCAGGCTGATAATGTTCACAAAAACAAAGATAAGTGTACTTTGACCTGGGCTTTGGATAATTAATGTTTTGCTAGCAACCTGGATTAGCGCTCCCTGTGTTGAGTTTGCTAGGTTTATAGCTTCAATACGGAAGTATTTTAAAATCACGGAAAAACCGAGGGTTTGGCATTGCTATCCACGCTTTGTGTCGTATTAGTGGCTTATATAACAGTGCTGACCTAGAGATTGAGCTTTTTGCGCGGCAAAACTGGCACGTTTAGCCAAGATATTGAAGTCATGTTCAGGTGCAAGTTGTGCAATTCCCAGTGCCAAAGAGAGGTTAGGCAGTGGCATTTTGCCTTTGGTGCTGACAAACTTTAGGCGCTCCACGCCTTTGCGTACTTTTTCCGCGATTACACTGGCTGTGTCTAAGTCAACATCAGCGAGAATGATAGTAAATTCTTTTTTACCAGTGCGCCCCGGTAGGCCGCTTTCTACCACATAACGCTTAATATTATTCGCAACCCGATTAAGCACAACTTCGCTGACTACATCGCCAAAACGAGTAGAAAACGCATCAAGATTATCAACTTGTATTGATAACGCGCACACAGACTTTTGCTGTGATTGCCACAGCGCCACTTTTTGATGAAGATAATGGCGTTTATATAGCCCTGTTTGTGGGTCTAATAGGTGATGCTTGCGCAAGTCTAAAAGTAATTGTTGGTTTCGTTCGTAATCTTGGCGCGCTTTTATTAACGCTTGTTTAAAGAGCTTGTGTTGTTTTAGCAATAGCTCGGTTTGCTTAGTAAGTGTAGAAAGTGCACGCTTACTTTTTTGAATGTTGTGTTCATCTAAATTATGAATACATTGGCTCACCTGCTGTGCAAAGCGAATAATATGCTTCTGTGAGCTCTCGGTATTTTCATGGAGCTCAGTAACTAATGAATCTACGCCTTCAAGTAATTCAGACTGCACTTTTTGGCCAGGGTCTAAAAATTGATAGTAAAGTTGCTCGATTAGTACACAGTCAATCTTAGTATTGCTTTTGATGGTTTTAGCTAGGGTTTCATTAAGAGGCTTATTGATAGCACTGATATAAGTATATGCAACCTGATAATTCAGAGGAGTAGGCGGCAAATGATGCTGCTCTAAAAATAGGCACACCTGTGTCATTTTTTCTTGGGCAACAGCCATGGGATCATGGAACATCATTTCATTTACCACAACAATTTATTATCAAACGTTAATGAACAACCACCAACTCCATCGGTATCACTCTTGTCCTAATTGCACTAGAGCTACATTAATCTGTATCGTTCGAATTGAAAAGCAAAAAGTTTGTCTACGAAATAGAAAATTTACATTTTTTTGTTGATTTGCTGATTTTATCAGCAATTTTTATTAGGTTGAGTGATTTGTATCCGATCTTAGTTCTTCGTGGTTTTGTCGAATTAAGTTGCATCTGTGGCCTGACTCTCCTAATTTGAACGCTCATAAGTTCGTTCTACCATAACAAATACTCAAAACAGCAGTTTTTAGCAGCGAAAGTGCAAGTATTGAGACATAACAAGTATCGAGGAAGTTAGCGTGTTATCACCAAAAATAAAACTGTGGGCTAAGCGTTCAAGCATTGCCATATGTCTGTCTGTTACTTTGTCTGGTTGTGCCATTACAGGTATTGATAAGAATGCTGATTTTACTCAGTTAGCAGGCGATGTGATGAAGTTTAGAAGTGATAACAACGCCTATGGACGTGGTGACGTCAACGCAGAGTTTTTGCTGCCAAACTTAAGCGCGCAACAGCTTAGTACACAGTATCAACAACGACTCGATTTTCTCGCGCAATTAGATGATATTGATAAAACGCAACTCAGTGAAGAAAACCAGATAAACATCACCATATTGCGTAATCAAATACAAAATAGTGTCGATGAATATCATTTTAACAGTCACTATATGCCACTAACTTCTGAATATGGTTTCCATTCTGGGCTGTCTTTTATGATTTCAAATCATAATTTTAAGAAACGTTCCGGTTATGAGCTATATCTTGCTCGTTTGCAGCAAGTTCCTCGCTATTTTCAGCAAAATATCCATTGGATGAAACAGGGCATGGCAATTGGTCTGACACAACCAAAGGCGGTGCTAGAAGGCTATGAAAGCTCTATTGAAGCATATATCGTAGATGAAGTGACTAAATCTGAATTCTATGCGCCTTTTAAACACAATCAAGCAGGGTTGTCTGACTCTGAATTTAGTGCGTTACAGCAACGCGCAAAGCATATCATCAAAGCAGATGTGATAAGTGCTTATCAAGACTACCTTGACTTTTTTGTTAGAGAATATCGGCCTGCTGCTAGAACAACAATAGGTATTTCAGCCACTCCAAATGGTGAAGCTTTTTATGCCAATCGAGCCAAATACTACACAACCACAGATATGTCACCGCAACAAATACATGAGTTGGGGTTAAAAGAAGTTGCCCGGATCCGTGCTGAAATGGAAAAAATCATCAACAGGGTTGGCTTTAAAGGTAGCTTTGCTGATTTTGTTCAATTTTTAAGAACAGATCCGCAATTTTATGCAAAAACGCCTGAAGCGTTATTAAAAGAAGCGGCGTATATTGCAAAAAAGATGGATGCGCAGTTACCTAAGCTCTTTCATACATTGCCACGTAAGCCATATGGCGTAGCACCAGTTCCTGCGAGTATTGCACCAAAATACACAACAGGGCGTTACTCAGGTGCGCGCAGCGATACTGATGCTGGTTATTACTGGGTAAATACCTATGCTTTGGATAAGCGTCCTTTGTATGTGCTAGAGGCACTGACACTGCATGAAGCTGTGCCGGGGCATCACCTTCAGATCGCATTAAATGCAGAATTAGACTATCTTCCCGAATATCGCCGCAACGAATATATTTCTGCATTTGGTGAAGGGTGGGGACTATATGCTGAATTTTTGGGAATTGAAGCCGGTTTTTATCAAGACCCATACAGTGACTTTGGCCGTTTAACTTACGAAATGTGGCGCGCCGCACGCTTGGTAGTTGATACTGGTATGCACATGTTTGGCTGGAGTCGTGAAAAAGCGATGAACTTTATGAAAGACAACACGGCACTATCATTACATAATGTTAAAACAGAGACAGACCGTTATATCTCTTGGCCAGGGCAGGCATTGTCATACAAAATAGGTGAGCTAACCATTAAACGTTTACGCCGAAAGGCGGAAAAAGCACTGGGTGATCAATTCGATATTCGAGAATTTCACCATCAAATCTTACGTCATGGATCCGTTCCGTTATTTGTTTTAGAAGAGCAAATAGGTAAATATATTGAAACGACTATGGGTCAAGCGCAGTAAATGTTTAGCAGCCCAAAGTAGACGCTTTGGGCTGCCATTTGCGTTAGACCCTGCCTGATTTTTGATTAATTCACAAAGCTAATGATTAATTGATAAACATCTTCAGTGGTGTGACACTTATTGGCGTTTAATATCAGTTGTTCGCCTAGCTGTAGCGCTCGCTTTTGTACTTCAAGGCGCGCAGTATCGTCTTCAATGTCATCTATATCTGTGACATGAGCAAGGCCGATAGTGCGGCGGATCAACTCACAGCCACAATACCCAACCGCATCTTGCAGAACTTTTGTTAGAAAATACTCAGCATATCCTTCAGCTTGCAATGATAAATCACGAGTTTGCGTTTTTGCCAGCTTTAGCCAAGTTGCATAAAAGCCAGACAAGGTACTGGCAATACAATCCAGTAAGTATACCTGCATATTGCGGCGCTTTGGCAGTGCTTCAATCCGTGCATGTTGGGCGCAATAATTCAGTAGTAGGTTGCCAATAAATGAGCCTAAATCAAATCCGATTGGGCCGAAAAAGCCAAATTCTGGATCGATAAACTTAGTTTGCTCAGCACTTACAAAGATACTTCCGGTATGAACATCTCCATGAAGCAAGGTTTCTGGGGCGTTTAAGAATTGTGCTTTGAGTTTGGCAATTTCTATCAGTAGTGCTTTGTTATGACGCAGTGCATTGACTGAGGTTTGTAAAGCGCTAGGAAAATGGTTCCGCTCGGTATCACGGTATGGGTCATCAAAAAATAAATCTTCAGTGATGGCACACAACTCTGGGTTGGTAAACTCAGTGACTAAGGCTTTTTTCTCGCTAGGTTCAAGATAAAAACTAGAAAAGTAGAAGCTGGTTTTCGCCAAGTATGTTGCGATGTCTTGGCTAAGCTGTGGGAAAGTATGTGCTTGATTTAGCTCGCCACGTAAAATGTGTAACTGACCTAAATCTTCTAATATGGTTGCGGCCAACTCTGAATTGTGGTGTAAGACTTTGGCAGTGGTAGTTGGGCAAATCTCACCGTGGCGGCGTAGTACGCTAGCTTCTATCCTTGCTCTGTCCAATGTTAATGGCCAGCTTTCTCCTACACAGCGAGCATATGGTAAGGCTTGTTTAACAATGATGCTATTGCGCTGAGTGTCTTGGACGCGAAATACCAAATTTAAATTACCATCACCAAACTCATAGCAAGATAAGGTTTCACCTTCTGCAAAAAAGCCGCCTAAGTGAGTGACATAATCAATCACTTTTTCAGCATCAAACGCAACATAACCTGACATGTTTTTGAACCTTGATAATATTTGTTTATAGCATTCTATATTTTTAAATGTTTAGATGTCTATACTTCTTTAGATCTTGATGTAAAATGTTCGGGGTAGTGTTAACAGAGCGCAATGTTATGAAAACTTTAATTGCACGCAGCCTTAAATTTGAAGCCGGGGCTGTAAAAGTACTAGATCAATATTTACTGCCACACCAGCAGGTATGGCATGAGTGTCGAGATGTCGCGACCATGAGCGATTTGATCCTGACACTCAAGGTTCGTGGTGCGCCGCTCATAGGCTTAGCAGCAAGTCTATTAGTTGCATATCTTAGTGAGCAAGGTGAAGATAAAGTTACGATCGCCCATGCCATTAATACACTAGAGGCAACGCGCCCAACAGCAGTAAATTTAATGCACGCAATGGCTAAATTACGTAGCGTACTGGATAAACCTGACTGGCAAACACAATTGGTGACAACAGCAGAGCAGTTGTTTGAAGAAGATGCAGCACTGTGCGATCGGATGGCAACGATAGGCGCTACTTTGGTGAATGCTGGTGATAATATTTTAACGCATTGCAATACCGGGGCATTGGCTACCGCAGGTGTAGGAACAGCGCTGGGTGTGATACACCATGCGGCAAAACAACATCGCAATATTCACGTCTGGGTTGATGAAACAAGGCCTTTACTCCAAGGCGGTAGGCTAACGGCATTTGAGTTACAAGCATGGCAAATTCCATATACACTCATTTGTGACAATATGGCGGCGAGTTTAATGGCTGCGGGTAAAGTAGATAAGATTTTCGTTGGTGCGGATCGCATCGCAGCTAATGGTGATGTTGCTAATAAAGTAGGTACATATAATCTGGCGGTATTAGCACATTTTCATCAGATCCCTTTTTATGTTGTGGCACCAGTTACCACGGTAGACAGCCGATGCTTAAGTGGCGAACAGATCCCAATTGAACAACGAGAAAGAGCAGAGGTGATGGGAGTAAGTGGCAGTTTTGGTCACTGCCAATGGGCGCCGGATAATGCTGAGGTATACAACCCGGCATTTGATGTTACTCCGGCAAGCTTAATTACCGGTTGGGTGTTAGATACCGGGCTGTATTCTGCTAGTGATGTTGAAAGTGGGGTCTTTTCACTAGGTTAACGCTTGTAAGTGTTTGTTACTCAAGTCACTCTATTGCTACACTGTACCCGTTTAATTTTGAATGGAGGTAGTGAATTAGGATGAAAAAGTTTCTGATATTAGCTGTTGGTTTACTCGCGACACAGGCGCTCGCAAAATCAGTAGTCCCACTTGAACACTTTAGTAAAGGCAGTGAATTTTCTGATGTACAAATATCGCCCAATGGCGAATATCTGAGCTTCATTACAAAGCGGGAGGGGAAAAACACGCTTGGCTTTTTGCAGCTAGATAAATTTAAGCTGCTCCATGCTGTTCGATTTGACGACAACGCGCAAATAGGTCGATATGAGTGGGTTAATGACAATAGAGTGGTGCTTGAAAAACAGTACATCCGTGGCTGGAAAGATCACCCAGAATATCATGGTGAATTATTTGGCGTGAATGCAGACGGCAGCCGTGGTAAATACTTGGTTGGGTATCAAGGAGAAGGCCAAACAGGGTCGCGACTGCGTAAAGCAACCCCCCTTTACGGGACATCTTATATTCTTGACCCATTGGTTAATGACGAAGATAAGATGTTGATTGTGACTTACCCCTGGAGCGGTTCCAAAGAGCCGGTAACACGAGTGTAAGAAGTGAATGTTCATACCGGTGTTAGACGCAAAGTTACGGCCTCACCAAGAAAAATGGGGAGTTTCTTAACAGATCATCATGGCGAAGTTCGCGCTGTCGTGACACAAGATGATGATGGGTACTCATCAGTGTACACTCGCACAGCAAAACAGTCAGATTGGGTTGAGCTAAAACTTGCTGATGAGTTAGACGATTTTTGGATGCATGGGTTTGATAAAACGGGTAAATCAGTTTATCTATCAGCATCTAAAAATGGTGAGCCGAAAGCGTTTTATCAGTTAAACTTAGAAAGTAAAGCGCTAACACATATTTTCCAAGATAAAGAAGTTGACCCAACTAAGGTGTGGGTTGACCCGCTTGATAAATCTCCTTTTGCGATAGAACTAGATCCAGGCTATCCGACGTACGCATTTATTGATGATAATGCTAACTGGAGTCAGCGTTTGAAATCATTGGTGGCATCGATCCCAGGTAATCAAATTCGTATTGTTAGTAGTACCAGAGATGGCGAGCAAGTCGTGGTATTTGCAAGTAGCGATACCAATCCTGGAGATTATTATTTATATAATAGCAAAGAGAATAAGATGCGTTATCTGGCATCTGCTAGGCAATGGATAGCACCTGCAAAAATGTCCAACATGGAAGCCATCGCATTTACCAGCCGTGACGGACTGACCATTAATGGTTATCTGACTACACCACTTGGAAAAGAGAAAAAGAACTTGCCTCTGATAGTTATGCCGCATGGTGGCCCGCATGGCCCAAGGGACTTCTGGCAATTTGATCCTGAAGTGCAAATGTTGTCAAGTCGTGGTATCGCAGTGTTACAGGTGAATTTTAGAGGCTCGGGTGGTTATGGTGAAGCATTTGAGAGACTAGGTTATCAGAAGTGGGGTAAAGAAATTCAATACGACATCATTGATGGAACCAAAGATCTAATCGCAAAGGGCATCGTAGACGACAAACGGATCTGTATTATGGGGGCAAGTTTTGGCGGTTATTCTGCATTGCAAAGCGCAATATTAGAACCTGACTTATTCCAATGCGCAGTCGGTGTTGTTGGTGTATACGATTTACCACTGATGTTTGAAGAAGGTGACGTAGCTCAGCGCAGCTCAGGGGTCGCATATTTAGAGCGTGTACTCGGGACTGATGAAAAACAGCTAAAGGCGTTTTCGCCAAGTTACAACGCAGATAAGCTAAAAGTTCCCGTGCTTATTGTTCATGGTGGTGAAGACCAACGGGCACCTATCGAGCAGGCTGAGTCTATCATTGATGCTTTAAAAGAAGCGAAAGTACCGCATCAATATTACTTGCTGGAAGATGAGGGTCATGGGTTTTACAAACCAGAACATCGCTTGAAGTACTACCAAAAAGTGCTGGCATTTTTGGAGCAACCGCTGAAGCTGTAGACAACAAAGAATCTAATAAAAGCCTGACTTTGATACTGTATTGAAGTCAGGCTTTTTTATGGCCTTATATATTCGGCTCAGGTTTATGCCAATTTGCCTTAATGCTTGTTCGATTAGACAAAACAAATTTTTGTCTTGCCTACTGGAGGTAGATACCTCGCTGTGAGCAGGACGCGGAAGCGGTGTTATCGACAAGGTTTGCTCGCTTCAACATAGACCACTTAATAAAGATAATTGGTATAAGTAACCCGAGATCGGTTTAAGCCATCAGT